>CANQKK010000055.1 GCA_947624475.1 uncultured Bacilli bacterium | reverse complement strand
ATTACTTAATTGTAAATATGCTCATCTAATGTTAACAAAAATTATCTTCGTAAATAGAAAAAGAAATAGACTATTTTATCTATCTCTCTATTCTATAATTAATTAACTCTAGTAGCAATTTTTTTCTTAGCAAAAACAGTACCAACTACAGCAGTAAGAATTACACTAACAATAAGCATGATATTGATATCGCCAGTATCAGGTGGCGTAACAGTATCTTTCTCAAAAGTTGCATACATTTCAACATCAGAAGCAGGCATTATAAAGCTCTTTCCATCTTCTAGTAACTCAAGATCAGTCCATTTACCATCAATTTCACCTTTAATAGATAATTTTTTTAATCTATAGCCCTTATTAGGTGCATAATCAAAAGTTATAGTTTCTCCTGGAGTAGCAGCCTTTTTACTAACAGTAAGTGTACCATTCTCATCTGGAACATAGTATGCTATTTCATATACTTCTTTTCCACCAACAGTTATAGTTGTATTATATTCTTGAGAGAATTGTCCCTTAACAATAAAGTCTTTACCTTCAGGAATAGCAATACTTCCGCCCTCTTTGACAACTAATAATACTCCCTCTGGAACAGTAATAGTATCAGAAGCATCATATTCACCAGTTACATATACTTTTTCAGCATCCTCTGAATCCAAAGCAGCTTGTAAGTCTTCATAATAAACAGAATCACCTTTTGTATTGACAGCATATACTGGGAATTCAACATTGTATGAAATATTAACGTACTTAGCCTCATCACTATCAACCTTGAATCCAATTAATATTGATTCAGAAGTATTAACAAAGAAACGATAGTTCTTTCCATATACTAATTTAGTTGTATCAGTGACAGTATCATCTATTTCTTTTAATATTTTCACTAGATTAGCACCAATAGAAGTAGTACCATCAGCTTTAGTAGTTACATTAGCCCATTTACCATCTGCTCCCATATATTGAACTTGAACAAGATTTAGATAATAATTTCCCTTATCAGAATCATCTTGATATTCAGGTAATAACTCTTTAGCATCCGCTATCTTTTCTTCAGTATGTTTTACCAAAGAAGTCTTAACTGAAGTGCAACTAGAACAAAATCCTGTCTTTAATCCATAATATACTATTCCAAGACTAGCATTAGCAGGAGTCGAATTATCCTTTCCAGGTACATGATTTAATACCTCATTTTTAAAATCTTCCGTAATATTTACGGTAACATTCAAATAAGTTCCATCTTCCTTATCTTCAAATTCAAACTTATTCGAACTCTTTGAAGAATCAGTATATTCTTCGATATTAGTAGCTTTATTCATAGTAGAAGCTGCCTCTACTGCTGTCATAGACATAACTACCGTGAGAAAAGCTACAAACAATTTACTTAATTTTCTCATTTTTTTCATTCTCCTTTCTATAATAATGGTATCATAAAAAGATCTTTTTGTAAATTATCTTGCTTACTATTATACATTAGCAATGTAAACAACATATTAAAAGAAATAGATATTTTTACCTATTTCTTATATTATAATTAGTTAACTCTAGTAGCAATTTTTTTCTTAGCAAAAACAGCACCAACTACAGCAGTAAGAATTGCACTAATAATAAGTACTAAATTGATATCGCCAGTTTTTGGTGGTTTAACATTTGATGATTCTGAATTTTCATCAGTACTATTACGATCAGCTTCTAGTTGTTCATAATCAGTTTTAGTCATAACTGCACCAGTAATTGGATCTTGTACTAAATCATCAGAAATATAGGCTAGATTAATCTTCTGTACAGAAGTGACACCAGTACCAACGAAAACATTAATTTCACTATCTTCGTCTTCGAGATCCATAATTGGTGTATCATTTGATTCTAACAGAACATCGCCTTCAATTTTCATGTTAGCTTTAGTATCATCATCATATTCATAACCTAGTTTAGCAGTATTATCAATAACAGCAGCAACACCGAGAGGTAGTTCTATAGGATTACCCTCAGTATCTTTTGCTTCTCCTACATTAGTTGTCGTTTGACCAGCAGTTCCAGTACCAGCAATTTTACCACCAGTAATATTAACTTTTCCACGGAAGGCAGCAACGCCAATTAAACCAGTAATGTCGCCTCCTGAAATATTGAGAGTACCAGTATTTGGCTTATAAATAGCAGCATTATCAGTAGAAATAAGTGTTCCACCTTCAATGTTAATAGTAGCATTCTGCGTGTTGGCACCATTACCTGCTACCGCAAAACCACTAGTAGCACTAATAGTACCACCTTTAACAGTTAAAGTAGCATTATTACCGAACACACCAATACCAAATTGACCCTTAATAGTTCCACCATTAATAGTAATTGACTCACTATTAGGAAGAGAGCTTGAAGAACCAATACCAGTATAAGCGCCTTCGATAGTTCCACCATTGATCGTAAGTTTCGGACTTTCTCCTTGCATCATAATAGCAGAGTCTCCTCTATTACCTCTAGAGTTATAGATCTTACCACCACTCTGACTATCTTGAACAGTCAAATCACCACCATCATCAACAAGTATAATTACGCTACCTGTGTGATCTGTCTGACGTGTCAAAGTTTTCCCGTTCAAATCAAGATTGACAACATGTTTAAGTGTTACATATGATGATAGATCTAAGTTGTCACCGAGTTTTATTTCAGTTACACCAGTATCTCCAATACAATTTTTAAATGTATCCTCATCCTTAACATCACTGCAGTCACTATTTGCTAAAGCATAAGTATTTGGCATAAAGACTATTCCTGCAATAAAAGTAGAGACTACTCCCATCAATAACTTTCCTTTTCTCATTTTTCTAATTCTCCTTTCTATTACAATGATATCACAAAGCAAATATCTTGTAAACCACTATTCCAAAACTTCCAGATTAAAGACATCTCATATGTCAAAAGAACTATGACTTATAACCATAAGCATAGTTCTTTAACTGATAATAAATTTTACACCCTTCTTTTCATTTTCAATACTAATATCATAATTAAGGAAAAGAAGCGTTTTCTTAACAATCGATAATCCAAGCCCAAAGATACCCTTCACACCTTTTTCATAGGGAGTAAAAATATTAGTGAGAACATCTTTATCAATATTTGGACCATCATTATACAAAATAATTTTACCACCCTTGATAGTTATTTTAATTTTCTTCTTTGCATAACGCATAAAATTATTCAAAATATTATCAATAATGGCTTCCCACATCTCACTAGTACCTCGAAAGATAGCATGTTTCTTATCAATATCGAGAACAAATTTTACTTCCGGTCTCGAAGGACTAAACTTTTCAGTAGCAGAATTAACTATAGCACTCACATCACAAGTCTCATTAATACTATCCCTCTTATCCTTAAAGTAATTAAGTTTATTTAAATATAGTAAGGAGTGAACTTTTATTTCTAATTTATTTAACTGTTCTTCACATATTTTCAAAGTCTTATCTTTCGTTTCAACCCCATCTTCCGAAGCCTCGATATAGGATTTCATAACCGTAATAGGAGTTTTAAAATCATGAGAAATATTTTGATACATCTGATTCTTATATTCCTCTTGCTGTTTAAGATAATTACGCATATTCTGCGTAGCAACCTCTAGCGTATATAACTCATCATCATACTCATAGTGAATATCATGATCATAGTCATCATTATCAATATTATCTATCTTATCTTTAAGTTTCTTAATTCTATTAACCAAGTGATTAGACCACACGAGTATCAGTAATGTCGTAATAACAAAAGTAATACCCACTACTAGAAGAATAATCTTAAGTATCTCCGCTCTCATAACAATAATATAATTACTACCAGTAATCGCTATCTTCTCAAAATTATCACTTTTCATAACCGCATAGTAGTATAGCCTCTTATTACTAACAAAATTACCCTTCGTATCAACTATACCACTAAGTATCTTATCAATATTATCCGTACCAATAACCGAATACAAATTATCCGATACAATAATATCATCATTCCTAGCAATATAAATATATGCAACCTCACTATTTATCTTACTAGTAATATTATTCGGACTATCTACTAGTGTAAGCGACTGAGTCAAATAATTATACAAACTATCCTCATATATTGGAAGGAGCGTTCTCGGAAGAATTATCCCAAGTGATATAACGACAATAACAATAACTAGAATACAAATCAAAAGCAATTGTTCCGTAAGTTTAATCTTTCTCATATCAGTCTATACCCATATCCATATATCGTATTAATATCAAGTTCTGGCATCTTTTTTCGAAGTCTTCTAACCAAATCATCTACTACCCTATCTGTACCAAAATAATTATCTCCCCAAATGTTGTTTAAAATATCATCCCTCGAGAAAGATCTCTTCTTATTAGTAACAAACATATATAGTAAATCAAACTCCAAAGTAGTAAGATTAATATCTTTATCATTTAAAGTAGCCATTCTCTTATCCAAATCAATAACATAATTTTTATAAGAAACTCTCTTATTATCACTAGAATATAAGTATGCTCTTCTAATAATATTATTTACCCTCAGAACTAACTCTTTTGGAGAATAAGGTTTCGTAATATAATCATCACTTCCTAGTTCCAACCCTATTATCTTATCAAGCTCTTTATCTCTAGCAGAAGTAAAAATAACTGGCATATCGGGATTAATCTCTCTAATTTTTTTAATAATATCATAACCACTGACATCATCCCCTAACATAATATCAAGTATCCAAAGATGAGCGGGTATATTAACATTATTAATAGCATCTATTCCCCTTTCATAACTAGTAACAGAATACCCCTCTTTTTCTAAATATGCCCTAATTAAACTATTCAAATCCTTCTCATCCTCTACTAGAACTATATTGTACATTAAGTATCACCTTCTATATATAGTATAACACAATAATTAATAGATTCCCTTTCTTTTTTTCATCTATCACTTCCTTTCATACTAAAAGTATATTATAAAAAACCAGGTAAATTATCAAAAAATTGTGGTAAATTATGTGAGATAAAAATATACTTATATAGGTGATAAAATTGAATGAATATAAAAAGATACCCCTAAGTTATAATAGTCTAGAACCCATAATTGACGATAAGACACTAAATTTACATTACGGGGTCCACTATCAAAATTATACTGATAAACTAAATAAACTATTAAAAGAAAACAATTACGATTATAAAAATAGTGCTATCTATCTAGCCCAAAATATCGATATTATTCCCATAAAAGATCGAGATGAAATTCTCTATAATCTAGGAGGATATCTAAATCATAGTCTCTATTTTTATAATCTAACCGATAAAAAGAAAGAAATGCCTAGTGAACTAATAAAACTAATTAATAAAAACTTTGGTTCAGTAAACAAATTTAAAGAAGAATTTATAACTATGGCTAAAGAAGTAAAAGGTAGTGGTTATACTTTCTTAGTCATAGATAAAAACAATAACCTTAAAATTATCAATACCTCTAACCAAGATACCCCTTATTACTATGGCTTTATACCTATCATGACAATAGATGTCTGGGAACACTCTTATTATCTAAAATATACCTATGATAGAAGTAAATACCTAGACAATATCTTTAATATAATAGACTTTGAAAAAGTATATAATCTCTATCTAGATAATACTAAATAACACTAGAAAATAGATATCTCTATTTCCCAAGATATCTATTTTCACTCTATTATTTATATGACTGACGTCATATCTATAGTTTTTTTCTAATTCGCGCCTCTCGCCTTATCGGCGAGACAGACCTCCATGACGACGCCCAAGGGCG
>CANQKK010000054.1 GCA_947624475.1 uncultured Bacilli bacterium | reverse complement strand
CAGAAATTTGGTACAATGATGTTATACCAATTTTTGATTACTCAAAAATTGCCATAACTTGCTAAACATTATACAATATTTTTTTTTATGTGTCATTATAAAAAAGAAAAAAATATAGCCATTACGACTATATAATTATTTACAAAATGGAATAAATCCCATAAATCTTGCTCTCTTAACTTCTTGAGCAACACATCTCTGATGTTTAGCACAAGTACCAGTAAATCTTCTAGGTAATATTTTACCATTATCATTAACATATTTTAAAATTATATTCACATCTTTATAATTAACTGGTTTCCCTAAACACATATGACATACTTTTTTTCTTTTCTTATTTCTAAATTCTGCCATTTTCTATCCTCCTTTTTAGAATGGTAAGTCATTATCACTAATTTCAATTGAATCTCCAAACGCTTCAAACGGATCTTTTTCGACAGATACCGTCTCAGTAGGAACTTCTACTTCTGAAGAATCATTTTCCTGCATTGGAGGTTCAGGTAAATTATTAAAACTTCCACCTGAGTTATTTCCTTTAGCATCTAGAAAATTGATGCTATTAACAAGTACTTCCGTGACATAAACCTTTTTACCATTTGCATCATCATAATTTCTTGTTTGAATTCTACCTTCTACTGCTATTTGGTTACCTTTTTTTTGATACCTAACCAAATTCTCAGCTTGTTTATCCCAAACGACACAATTAATAAAATCTGCTTCTCTCTCTCCATTGGCATTAGTATATGTCCTATTTACAGCAACAGAAAACTGACATACATTTCTACCTGTTGGAGTAGTTCTAAGTTCGGGATCTCTAGTTAACCTTCCTATTAAAATAGCTTTATTCATTATACACTCCTTATTTATCTAAGTTTATAACAAGATGTCTAACAACATTTTCATCTAATCTTGCTACTCTGTTAAATTCATTAACTGCATCATCGCTATTAGTTTCAATATTGTACAAAAAGTAATAACCAGATTTAAATTTCTTAATTTCATAAGCAAATTCTTTTTGTCCAAGTTCTTTAGATAAAGTAATCTTAGCCTTACGATCTGTTAACACTTTCTCTAATGATTTAACAGTATTTTTAACCGAAGATTCATCGATATCTGGTCGTACAATAAACATTATTTCGTAATTCTTCATCATCACACCTCCTTTTGGACTAACGGCCCTAACCGGGCAAGGAGCTTTCGCTCACAAGTATTATAGCAATTTTACCAAAATAAGTAAAGTATTTTTAACTTTTTTTATTTTTAACTTTTTTTATTTAATTTATCACATTACTTTTTAATTAAATACTATGTCACAAAGGAAAAAATTATACAATCGATAATATTAATTAAAAACAATTAAATTTAAACATAAAATAACATTTTTTCAAGAAACAATAAATTTAATATTGACTTTAAAATATAAATAAAGTATTATAATTAAGCAAAAAAAGGAAGATATAATGAAAAAAAACAAATACATATCAATAGGTAAAAGTATCTTATCAAAAGATTTATTTAAACCAATAATTAATCCACTAGATAATTATAGTTTCAAACCAGATGGTGGACTTTGGTCTTCAAAATATATAGATGACCCAAAAGAGTGCTTATCCGAATGGTATAAATATTTATTTTATGACGATAATAAAAACAAAACATTTTTTAGAGATTGGAAAAATGCCTGCCTATTCACTTTAAAAGAAAATGCAAAAATTCTCAAAATAGATAATTTTCAAAATTTTCTTTCATTAACTAATAAGTATCCTTATCTAAATAAGTACCTAAATAATATAAATCCAAACGTTGAAAGATATAAAACCGTCGACTTCCAAAAACTAGCAGACGTCTATGACGGTGTTTTTGTAGATATATGGTCTCTTAATTTTTATAGCGATGTATTTTCAAAATGGTTTGTCCCGACACTACTACTATTTAATTTAGATTGTATAAATAATTATGATAGTGCTATTATCAAATGGTCAAAAGATCCTTTTCTTCATAGTTGGGAAAATGATTTAGACTGTAATCCAAAATTAATTATAACTAACCAAAATCAAAAAGTAAGTGAATACACAAAAGATTTTCTTAAACTACTTAATATTGCAAGAAAAAATTTAAAATCTACATACAAACATGCAAATTATGAAAGTTACGATAGTTATTTATCTTCGGCAATAACAGATGCCAAACTTTCAACCAAAAAAGCAATAAACGATAACATAAGTCTTTACATTTCAATTGTTAATCATTATCAAGATAATTTCCCGATAAGCAAGGATAGTTTACTAAGTCATATTGCATCTATTATATTATCTGAAAATTTAAAAGAAAAACAAGAAGAAATACAAAATCTTCCAAAATCTAAAACAAGAGATAAAAAATCATTTAGACAATTCTAATTGAACAAAAATTAAAATAATGATATAATTTTTGATAGAATAAGAGGTGGAAAAATGTTAAATATTTTTAGAGATACTATTATCGATACCCTAAAATTAATACCGTTTCTATTTATAGCATTTTTAATAATTGAATTTATCGAACACAAAATATCATCAAAAAATAAAAAAATAATAACTCGTGGTAAAAAATATGGCCCCATCTTTGGTTCTTTATTAGGTGCTATACCCCAATGCGGATTCTCTGTCATGGCAACTAATCTTTACATAACTAGGATTATAACTTTAGGAACATTAATATCTATTTATTTATCAACTAGTGACGAGATGGTTCCAATATTAATGTCACAAAATGTCGGTTTAATTACAATAACAAAAATTCTTTTAATAAAAATTTTTATTGGTCTCATATACGGTATAATAATTGACTTTATTATAAGAAAAAAAAGAAAAAAAGAACAGAAAGAAAATTATCACATATGCGACAATGACCACTGTCATTGTGATAAAAGTATTATAAAATCCACTATTAAACACACTCTAAATATATTAATTTTTATTTTCATATCGACACTAGTTATAAATAGTGCTCTAACATACATTGGAGAGGAAAATGTATCTAAAATTCTTCTCAAAAATAGTATCATTGCCCCTTTTATTGCAAGTATCATCGGTCTGATTCCTAACTGTGGTGCAAGTGTTATTCTAACTAAATTATATTTAAGTAACATCGTAAGTTTTGCATCCTTAATTGGAGGTCTTCTCACCGGAAGTGGTAGTGCCCTACTAGTTCTATTTAAAGAAAATAAAAATATCAAAGAAAATATCAAAATAGCACTAATACTATATGTAATAGGAGCATCATCAGGTTTAATAATCGAAATAATTCAAAGATTAACTTAGAAAAGCCCCAAGAGTGCTTTTTATTTATTATCTTTTATTCTCATTTTTTATAATCTATCGATAAACTTAAACCAAAAAAGTTGTATCATCAATAAAATTATAATCGGTCTTATATTTAATTTGCCTAACTAATCTAAACAAACTATCATCCTTACACTTACACTCTAACATAATATCAATATCTCTTTCAAATTTCTTAATATCACCTATAAATTTAATAAAATCAGAAGAATCAATATAATCACTGTGACTACGGAAATCTTTTTTATTTCGAGGAGATGAAAAATGAATTTTTGGTACATCTTCTTTCCACGTATCAAATATATCTGCAAAATCAAAAAAACTTTCATTACATTTATGATGATGATAATCAAGTACTACCGGAACATTTATTTCTTTAGATATTCGAATAACATCCGAAACATTAAATACCTTATCATCATTCTCGATAGCAATAATATCTCTAATATATTTAGGCAATTTTCTAAAATTATTAATAAATCTTTTAATTGATTTTTCTTTCCCAAAAACATTACTTCCAACATGAATAACAAGAATCTTTTTGTCAATTCCTAAAGCATTTAATATTTTATAGTGGTATTCTAAAATTTTTATACTGTTCTCCACCACTTCTTTCTTAGTACTATTTAAAACACAAAATTGATCAGGATGAAAATCTATTCGCATTTTACTTTTTTTGATTTTTTCACCTATTCTATCATAATACAATTTATATTTCAAAATATAATCAAATTCGACATCATCTTTAGTAGCAAGGGGAATAATTTTCGAGGAAATTCTATAAAAGTGAATATTATTTTTTATATTATAATCAATTATTTTTTCTAACGCTTCCAAATTTGAAACAATAATTTTATCTAATTTATTCAAATTTTTATCTTTCAAATATTCACTATAAGTAAAAGGACTCGAACTAGTAATGTCCAAAGCTTTAGAAATAGCCACATAACCAAGTCTTATTCTCATATAAATCACCATTATTAATATTTACCCTAAAAAGATTAATATTCTAAAATAAATAATTTGCAATATTAAAAAAATTAAACTATAATATTCTTAGGTGATGAAAGTGAAAAAATTTTTAAGTGTTATTATATCTATCCTAACTATCTTTACAATGATTATATTAACATCAAGTCTAATTATAAGAAGAGAATTTACTCATGACAACATAAATAATATCATTGAAAAATTAGATTTAAGCACTACATTAAGTAACTTAGATCAAAACGAAAACGATGTTCTAGATAACATTGATAGTGCATTATCTTATATTGGTATTCCGGATAATACTACTGAAAAAATATTAAACTCTGAAGGAACGAAAAATTTTGTCAGTACTTATTTAAGTAATGCTACCGAATATTTATTAAATGGTAAAGAAGACTTAACTATAACTATTGATGATATCAAAGAACTAATAAAATCTAACTTAGATATCATTGAAAGTGAATTACCATCTAACGAAGAAATTTATGTAAAAGAATATGCTGAAAATATCTACACATATTTAGATACTCATGAAAAAGAAGTATTAAGCTTCTTCCCTTCTCCTAAAGAAATATTAAAAGACGTCAATTTATCTGATATCAAAGTATATGAAAATATCTCAGTACAAGACATTCTAGATAGAATTTCTATCTTTATAAGCAATAGTTTCATAGCGGTCATAAGTGGCATTTTAGCACTTTTCTTGATCTCATTAATACTACTGAATCTACAAGAATTCAAATGGGCAAAAACTATCGGAAAATTATTTTTAATTTATACTATCTTTACTACTGTATTTAATCTATCCATTATCCTAATTCTAAAATTAATAAATATTGAAATGGTAACACCTCAATTTGTTGAAATCATATCTCTAATTATCAATCCAATAATTAAATCTTTATGGATAGATGTAACTATCTTTTTAGTAATAAGTATTATTTTAATACTAGTATATAATTTATACAAAAAGAAACAAAAAACTTCATGAAATGAAGTTTTATAAATAGCCTTTTAATACTTCGACGCTAACTTCTTGCATGGATACATATTTATTAATAATATCATTTACTTCCTGATCAATATTTTTATTATTCAAGAGTTTTCTCCCCTCAATAATTCCCATGTTCACACCTTGTAATAAAAGTTCTGCAATTTTAGAATCACTATGATCTGTAAGAGTTTTCATTTCTACTCCAGACCAAGTCATGGCTTTAGTCATCGCTCCTGTTTCGTGTGGTTTTCCCTTATTATATTTTGGATAAATCTCCTCCACTCTCTTGGCTATATCCTGATAATCTTGATACTGCTTATTTAATACATCTTTCAATTTAGAATCTTCTACCTTGTCCATAATAAAATGGATTGCATCTTTACCCATACAAGCGCCTTTATGAACTTCATCTAGTGCATTAATATCTTCTTTCATCTTTTATCCTCCTAAATCTAATATGTAGATATTTAGGAAAAATTGTACAAGAAAAAATGAATAATGAAAATTTGTAATTTCCATTATTCATTCCGGAAGCCAAATGGCTTCCCCTTTTTCATT
>CANQKK010000053.1 GCA_947624475.1 uncultured Bacilli bacterium | reverse complement strand
TATATTGGCAACACTCAACATGCGATATTGAATGTTCCTTTTTTATTTTATGCAATTTTCCTTGACAAATACATAATAACATAAAAACGCATTTTATCAAGTACATTCTCTATTTTTACTCGTATTTTTTCGAGTTTCTTATCAATCTGGTAGCGAAAGAGGGGATCGAACCCACGACCTTTCGGGTATGAACCGAACGCTCTAGCCAGCTGAGCTATTTCGCCATAAAAACTTTTGACTTAACTAATATATCATTTTTTATATCAGTTTGTCAAGAGTTTATTTGTATAATTCTTTATCTAATAAATCTAGGTTATTATTCATAACAGTAATATAGTCTTCGTTAGAATTACTAATGCCACCATCTATCGACTGCATAGTATTTAGAGTTATAAGTTCAACACCAGTTGATTCAATTATCTTTTTAGTAGTAGAATTGGTTTCTTTACCTGCTGAAAAAATGTATTTAATTTTTCCTTTCTCTATTAAATTTTTTACTTCGTTAATAGTAGTTTCGGTCAAATCTTTATTCTCTTCAAGAGATAAGACAGTTATACCATATTTTTCTAAAAATTTAAACATATTATTATCGACGACGAGAGTGTCATAAGGAGCAAGAGAAATGTTTTCTTTCATATCAGCATCTAATCTCGATAAATTATACTGAAGAAGAGAGTAGCGGTTTTCAATACCGGTTCCATCATCGTTGGATATTAAGTAGGGATTAGATACATATTCTAAAAGGCCATCTTTAGTATTTTGAGCCATCATAAGATAGTTGTAAGGATTTAGCCAAAGTTCGGCAATGTTGTAATTATATTTCATTCCCATCGAAACATCGATGACTTTTAAATTTTTATTATTATTAATCATTTTAACAGCATAATCACGGTCACGGTCTAAACTATTGAAGATAAATAAATCAGTATTAGAGTATTCTTTGATTTTTTTATCAGATAATTCAAAGTTATTAGTGTCTACTCCCGAAGGGTAAATACTATAAATTGTCGAATTATCTCCATATAAACTATCTACTAAATATCTAATGGGATAGATAGTGGTATATATATCAATTCCTTCCATGTTATCTTTATTCATCTTACAACCTGTCAGTGATAGAGTGCTTAATATTAACAAAATAAATAATTTTTTAAGTTTCATTTACTTACGCCTTCTTTCAACTTTCTACTATACTAATATTACTATATTTTTAATTTTTTGTAAATAGAAAAAAACATACTTTTTATCTTGATTTATTTAGTCGTTTATTGTATAATGTGTTTAGTAAGATATGGGGATATACATACTTTAAAAGGAATGGTGATTATGAAAGGTAAGGTTAAACATTTTTTTAATAAAGTGGGTTTGGGTTTTAAAAAGATTATGAACAATAGGAAGATATTACTTATAATATTGGGAGTAGTAGTGCTAGTTATAATTGTCTCTGCTGTCTTGCTCTTTGTTTTTAGAGATAAAGGGCTATTTAGTGCTACGACTAATCCGGATGGAGAGAAATTTAAGACTGAATATGAAAGTTTAAATGGACAGAAGACGGAAGATGGAAATACTTATCCCGAGGTTAATTTACCTTCGAATAATATAGTTAAATATACTGATATTGACGAAGTGTTAAAGATTTTCGAAGAAAGAAAAAATGCAGTAATATATTTTGGATTTCCTAGTTGTTTATATTGTAGAAGTGCGATAGAAGTACTATGTGATGCGGCTTCGGGAACAGATTTAGATGCTATTTATTATTTGGATGCCGAAGATATTTGGGATGTTAAGAAGTTAGATGAAAATAATAATGTAGTTACCGAAAAAGAAGCAAATGCTAAGTATAGTAAACTATTAGAAGTTTTAGGGGATAAGTTTACTGAAGATTATGTTTTAACTTCTAGTAATGGCGAAGAAATTAGTACTGGTGAAAAGAGACTTTATACGCCTTTAGTTATCTTTGTATCTCATGGATTAGTAGTAAGTTATAATAAAGGAACGTTGTTTTCACAAGAGAGTGCTTATACGAGACTTGATAAAGATCAGGTTGCTGGTCTTAAAGAAATATATAAATATGGTATATATGATGTACTAGAAATACCTCAGGAATAGATAGTTCTGGATTATAAAAATAAAATATAGATATGACGCAGACTATATTGTTGTTAATTATATAATTATAGTAAAAATAATATAACTACTCTCGAGAGTGAAAATAGATATCTTGAAGATATCTATTTTTTAGCATCAATAAATAATACATAATAAGGGATAAATATAGAAAAAATAATATTTTTACAAAGTTATTTACTAAATGAAGAAAAAGTGCTAAAATATAAATCAAAAAAATTTATGTAGATATTGTTGGAGGAGGTCCGAAATGGAATTAAATATAAATAATGTTTGTCAATTAGACTCTAAGCAAATATATGATATGTTGCTTCCTATTATCAATGAAATTTATTTATCTTTTATCTATACAGATATTAGTGATAAAGATTTTTATGAATTGGTTTTGAGAGAAATAGATGATTCAAAGAAAAATTACCAAGGTAAACAAAAATATGTAGACTATATTAAAAGAAAAATAAAATTTCAGTTATCAGAAAGAACTGGGGTATTATTGTTAAATTCAGAAACTTCATTTAATATTATTAATAATTATATAAATAAAAAAGTTGTTACTGTAAAATCAAAAGAAGATGCAATAAAATATTTTAAGAAGATTAATACTTTTTTAGAGACATATAATTTTGTTCCTAATCCTGATTTATTAATTGAATTGGTTAGTAAAAATAGTTTATTTGATAAAATGATCAAACTTGTATTTGAGGGATATCGCCAGATAATTATGTCGGGAAAAGCAGAATATGTATTTTCTAATAACTTTTTGCTTTCAGTACTTGATGCTTACCTCATGATTAATGGTATCGAGATAGAGGAAGGCGAAGAATTAACAAATTATAATTATGATGATAGGGAATATAATTTAGCAGATAGCACAAGTATGTATCTGAGGGAAATAGGGAATATACCTCTACTTACTAAGGAAGAGACAATATATCTTGCCGAGAAAATTGCAAAAGGTGATATTGAAGCCAAAAAACAATTTGTTGAAAGAAATTTGAAACTGGTAGTTAGCGTAGCAAAAAAATATATTAATAGGGGTCTTCCTTTTCAAGATCTTCTTCAGGAAGGTAATATCGGTCTTATGAATGCTGTTGAAAAATTTGATATATCTAAAGGTTATCAATTTTCAACTTATGCTACTTATTGGATCAGACAAGGAATTACGAGAGCGATAATGGATAAAAGTAGAATTATTAGAGTACCTGTGCACTTTTACGAAAGGTTGAAAGCCTACCGAAGAAGTCTATCTAAGTTAGAAGACGAGTTAAATAGAACACCAACTTTAAATGAAATAGCTGAAGAAATGAATTTATCGATATCCGAAGTATCATTATTAAATAAATATAAAGACGATACAGTGAGTTTAAATGTTTTTGCTAGCGATGAAGAAAATACCGAGATAATAGATTTTGTTTCTGGAGATGAAGGGACACCTGAAGATATTGTCATTGCTAAAATGTTTCGATATAATGTTAGAAGTTTATTAGAAAATGTGAATTTAGACTCTAGAGAAAGGGGCATTTTACTTTTGAGGCATGGTTTTAATGGAGAAAAAATCATGACCTTAGAAGAAGTAAGTAAAAAATATAATATAACGAGAGAGCGTGTAAGACAAATCGAGGCCAGAGCCTTTTGGAAAATTAGAAGGTCTAAGTATATTAAAGATATGGCTGATTATATGCCAGACTCACAAAAAGCACTTCAAAATATAGATGCTTATCGTCAGAAATATATCAACACGCAAGATTCATATAAACTATATTTAAATGTTTATGGTAAGGTTAAAGAAAAGAAGAAAAAGAGATAAAATCTAAATAAATATTTTAAAGGACTAATAGAATAAAAAGTTGGGTTTATGGGGCCCACACTTTTTTTGGTCTTTTTAAAAAATTGTAAAGTTTAGATATTTATATTTAGCAATTTTATTGTATCGTATTTTTTATTATTTGAAAATACTTTTACCCTTTACGATCTAGTACAGAGCGAAAAATTATTCAAAAATATACTTTACATAAATATATAAACATATAATATAAAAAATAATAAAATTTATTCAACTCATTTTGAAAAAGTGATATAATGATACTGAAAGAGAGGTTAAAAATGAAAAAGAAAATATTAAGTATATTATTAATGGGGATTTTAGTTATAGGTTTAACTGGATGTGGGAAAGTAGAACTTAAAAATGAATGGGCCAAAACTTACGAGGAATATTTGAAAAAAGCAATTATTGATAAAGATGAGGCATTATATTTACTTTGGCAAAATTATCAGAAATATATTATTTCTTTTATAGATGTTGAAGAATATAAATATCCGATTATGGTAGTAAAGCAAAATAATAAATTGAAAGATGATGAAGAAGATTCTTGTGATCACAATTTAATATATTTTTATTTGGATGAAAACAATAAGGTACAGCCAAATGTTATATGTAATACTGAAGTAGAATTAAAATTGTTATATGATATACAAGAAGAAAAATATAAATACGGATTATATTCTATAAATGAAAATGAAGAACCGACATCTCATTGGGCAACATCTCTATCTTTTAAAGATGGTATTCAGGAAAATAATAGTTATGAAGAATTTAAAAACAAATATATTGATATTGAGCTTAACTTGGTAGAAAAAACAATTGATAATAAAATTTCTGAAAAAGATTTGTTAAAAACAATTCAAAATTTAACAGAAAAAGAAAAAATCAATACTATTACCGAAGATAATAAAAAGTATGTTGAGGGAAAATTAGAAGAAATAAAAAAGAAAGAAGAAGAGGCAAGTAAAGTAATTAACGTAGGTAATTATACTTTACAGTATGGTTATTATAAAAATATGAACACTATATCAGCGGCCGCTATCGATATTACGATAAATCCTGATAATACTTGTACTTATCAAACTGATAATCAAGAATATGGTACTGATACTTGTACTTATGAAATAAAAGAATATTCAGGAACAGAATTTGATGGTTCCTATGTTTCAGGATATCATATAATATTCCATATAAGTGGTCAAAGTGATAAATATTTTAATGTAACTGATAATAATACTTTTATAGATCAAAGTGCTGAGTTAAAATATATAGGTGAAAAAAAGGAGTAAAAATTTATGAGAAAGAAAATATTTAGTTTATTATTAATTGGTGTCTTATCTTTAACTTTAATAGGTTGTGGTAACAAAAATGCAAGTAATGAAGAATCAAAATTTGAATTTACTGAAGCAATGATCGAGCAAAGAAATCATACTATTGGTCTTTTAGGAAGCCATACAGTTGGTGAATATTTAGATTATTGCGTTTTAGATCAAAAATGGAGTGAAGATGATAGTTATATTACTAGTGATGGTAATGGAGCTATAATATTAACTGGTAAAGATAAGAAAACTGGAAATAAAATAGAAGTTAGATGGTATAAAAAATTAACATGTGGTGGTTGCTTATCAAATGTCTATAAATTTAAAAATGGTGATGAAGAGGGTGGATACCAACAATATTTAAGTTATCTTGCTGATTATAAAGAAGATCTTTCTAGTGAAGATTAACGATTTTAAAGAACAATTGAATAATTTAAAATCATTATATGATGATAAAACAATAATAAAAGAAGAATGCGAAAAAAAGAAATTTTAGATAAAATATAGAAGTATTGGGAAATTAAATGAGTAAAAAATAGTATGAATCAAAAAATACTAGTAACTTTAAGTGATCAATAAATTTTTAAGATTATCAGAAATGATAGTCTTTTGTTATGTATAAATAATAATATTAAAAAAATTTATTATTTTGCAAAAGGAGGGGAAATGATGCTAGAGTTAAAAGTAGATAATCAAATTATTAATTATATAATATTTCCTTTCCTAGTTTGACTCTTAGTACTTACC
>CANQKK010000052.1 GCA_947624475.1 uncultured Bacilli bacterium | reverse complement strand
TGAGCAGCACCAGTAATCATGTTTTTTACATAGTCTGCGTGTCCTGGACAGTCAACGTGTGCATAGTGTCTTTTATCTGTCTGATACTCAACATGTGCAGTGTTGATTGTAATTCCTCTTTCTCTCTCTTCTGGAGCCTTATCGATATTAGCATAGTCGACAAACTCTGCTCCACCTTTGTTTGCTAATACTTTAGTAATAGCAGCAGTCAAAGTAGTTTTTCCATGGTCTACGTGACCAATTGTACCAATGTTAACATGTGGTTTTGAACGATCAAATTTTTCTTTTGCCATTATAAATTTCCTCTCTTTCTTTTAACATTACATAATATATTTTATCATATAATATTTTTTTTTCAAGTATTTTTACTAATTTCCCCCATTTTTCTTAATGATTTCATCAGCTATTGATTTTGGAACTTCCTCGTAGTGATCTAGTTCCATAACATAGTTTCCACGACCTTGAGTCGAACTTCTCAAACTAGTTGCATAACCAAACATCTCAGATAGAGGTACCATAGCAGTAAAGGCTATTGCATTACCTCGAGATTCTTGACTTTGTGGTTTTCCACGTCTTGCAGTCAAGTCTCCAATTACTGCTCCCGTATATTCGTCTGGGGCAGTAACTACGACCTTCATAATTGGTTCTAATAGTATTGGCCTACATTTATTTTTTGCTTCTTTTAAAGCAAGAGAAGCCGCTATTTTGAAAGCCATTTCTGATGAGTCGACATCATGGTATGAACCATCAAATAATGTTGCTTTAACATCAACCATTGGATATCCCGCTAGAATACCAGTCTGCATAGCCTCTTGTAATCCCTTATCAATTACTGAGATATATTCTCTTGGAACGACACCGCCGACAATATTATCGACAAATTCGTATCCTTTTTCCGGATTTGGTTCAAAGCGAACCCAAACATGTCCATACTGTCCACGACCACCAGACTGTTTAATATGTTTTCCTTCACACTCACCCATTTGAGTAATCGTCTCACGGTAGGCAACCATAGGTGCACCTACTGTCGCTTCGACACCAAATTCTCTTCTCATTCTATCGACGATAATATCGAGGTGAAGTTCTCCCATTCCCGAAATAGTCGTCTGTCCTGTCTCAGGATCAGTTTGCATTCTAAATGTTGGGTCTTCCTCAGCAAGTTTTTGAAGAGCAATTCCCATTTTTTCCTGGTCTGCTTTCGTCTTTGGTTCGACAGCCTGAGTTATAACTGGTTCCGGAAACTCCATACCTTTCATTATTACAGGTTTTTTCTCATCACATAGCGTATCCGCTGTCGTCGTATTTTTAAGTCCTACTGCTGCTCCTATCTCACCAGAATAAATTTCAGAAATTTCCTCTCTGTGATTAGCGTGCATAAGTAGAATACGACCAATTCTCTCTTTAACATTTTTTGTCGAGTTTAATACATAAGAACCACTCTTTAATGTTCCCGAGTATACTCTAAAGAACGTCAGTCTACCTACAAATGGGTCAGTAGCAATTTTAAATGCTAGAGCCGTAAATGGTTCCGAATCAGATGGATGTCTTAGTACTACCTGTCCCTTCGGATCAGTACACTCGATAGCCTCGATATCTGTAGGAGCAGGAAGATAGTCGACAACAGCATCTAGTAATAATTTAATACCCATATTTCCTAGGGCTGTTCCGCACATTACAGGGAAGAACTCAGCCTTTAAAACTCCTGTTCTAATTGCTTTCTTAAGTTCATCGACACCAATTTCTTCACCATCTAAATATTTCATCATTAATTCTTCATCGAAATCAGCAGCTGATTCGATAAGTTTATTACGATATTCCAAAGCCTTATCTTTCATATCCTCTGGAATTTCGATTTCTGTGTAATTTTCTTCTTGCTTACCATCAAAATGATATGCTTTCATCGTAACTAAGTCAATTACACCATTAAAGTCTGATTCGGCACCAATTGGAAGCTCGATAGCAGCACAATTAGCCCCTAATCTATCACTTATCGTACCCAAACTAAAATAGAAGTCCGCTCCCATTTTATCCATCTTATTTGCAAAAATAATTCTAGGTACATTATATTCATTTGCCTGTCTCCATACCGTCTCACTCTGTGGTTCAACACCCGCTTGAGCATCGATTAGTAGTACAGCACCATCAAGTACTCTAAGACTTCTCTGAACTTCAATCGTGAAGTCAACATGTCCTGGAGTATCGATTATATTGAATCTATAACCCTTCCAAAATGCCGTTGTAGCAGCACTCGTAATAGTGATGCCTCTTTCTTGTTCCTGTTCCATCCAATCCATTTGTGATTCACCATCGTGTGTTTCACCAATTTTATGAATCTTATGAGTATGGAAAAGAATTCTCTCAGTACAAGTTGTCTTACCTGCATCAATATGGGCCATGATTCCAAGATTTCTTGTATGTTCTAATCCTATTTCACGAGCCATAATTTATTTCCTTTCTTCTTTTAATTTTCAAATATAATTTACATCATCATAAAAGATAAAATTATCCTTTCCGACGATATCTAGTAATTTTTCATATCTATCTAATATTTTACCATCTATAATGTGCAAATGCTTTATTAGCCTCTGCCATCTTATGAGTATCATCTTTCTTCTTAACCGAAGCCCCTGTTCCATTTGAAGCATCGATAATTTCATTAGCAAGATTCTCCGCCATAGAGTGTCCATTTCTAAGTCTTGCATACTGAGCAAGCCAACGAAAGGCTAAAGCCTGAGCTCTTGCCGGTTTAACTTCAACTGGTACCTGATAGTTAGCACCACCAACTCTTCTCGATTTAACTTCGAGTGATGGTTTGATATTATCCATCGCTTTTTCGAATACTACCATCGCTTCTTCGCCAGTTTTATCTTTTATCATATCAAAAGCATCATAAATTATTTTCTGAGCAGTTCCCTTTTTTCCATCTTTCATAATATGATTAACTAACTTAGTAACCACTTTTGAATTATAGATAGGATCTGCTAGTACATCTCTTTTAGTTGCTCTTCTCTTTCTCATGAGTATTCCTCCTTCTATAAATTTTAACTAATTATTTCTTATCTCTTTTTGCACCATATTTACTTCTACCTTGTTGTCTATTTTGAACTCCGGCAGTATCTAGAGTTCCTCTAATGATGTGATATCTAACACCGATTAAGTCTTTAACACGACCTCCTCTTATTAGAACGACACTATGTTCCTGCAAGTTGTGCCCAATACCTGGAATATAACAAGTAACTTCCATACCATTAGATAATCTTACTCTCGCATATTTTCTCAAAGCAGAGTTTGGCTTTTTAGGGGTAATAGTTCCAACACGAGTACATACTCCTCTTTTTTGAGGTGAAACCTGTACTGTCTGTTTCTTTTGAACACTATTTTTTCCTACTAATAATGCTGGAGATTTACTCTTGTATTGTTTCTTCTTTCTAGGCTTTCTTGTCAACTGATTAATTGTAGGCATTATCTCACTCCTTTCTTACACATATCCTGGTGTTTCATTTGTAATCTTAAATTTAAGTTCTGCCACATGACAAAACTCAAATACATAAGCGTTTTAAATATAACATTTTTAAAATTAGAAGTCAAGTATTTTTTCCTTTTTTAATATCAAAATTGCTATTTTTACATTTCTACCCTATCTATTCTATGCCTTAAGTTAAATTTATATACCCTTTCTTACAACTTTAAAAGCCAAGTTATATTTTAAAAACTTCTTCATATAGTTTATTAAGCAAAGAAAGGAATGATAAAATAATTATGGAAACAATTAAAGTTTCATCAAAGTCTAATCCTAATTCAGTAGCAGGAGCACTTGCTAATGTCTTTAGAGAAAAAGGAACGGTCGAAGTTCAAGCAATAGGAGCAGGAGCACTTAATCAAGCAATTAAAGGAGTTGCTATTGCAAGAGGATTCGTTGCTCCTTCCGGTAAAAATTTAGTTTGTATTCCGGCATTCATCGATATTACTATCGATGGTGAAGAAAGGACCGCTATCAAGTTAATAGTCGAGGCTAAATAAGCCTCTTTTTTTAAATAAAATTGTAATCATTTCAATTACAATTTTATTTTTGATCCTCTAATTTTACTGAGACAATTTTACTAACTCCCGACTCTTGCATAGTAATTCCATATAATAAATCAGTATATTCCATCGTCTTTTTCTTATGGGTGATGATGATAAACTGCGTACTATCGTGATACTTATTTAGATAGTTTCCAAACGATTCGACATTAGCATCATCTAGAGCAGCCTCAACCTCATCGAAAAGACAAAAAGGAACACTTCGAACATTTAAAATAGCAAATAATAGAGAAATAGCCGTAAAAGTCTTCTCGCCTCCAGATAAGAGAGAAATACTCTGAAGTTTTTTCCCAGGAGGCTCAGCTTTTATTTCGATACCAGTCTCAAGCAAATTATCCGGATCAGTTAAAGATAGTTCCGCTCTTCCTCCTTTAAATAAATCACGAAATACCTGTTTAAATTCCCTTCTAATCTCTTCGAATGTCTCTTTAAATTTACTCTTCATAATACTATCCATCTCTTTAATAATATCGTATAAAGTATTTTCAGCAGATATCAAGTCTTCCTTTTGCCCCTTTAAGAAGTCCAATCGTTCTTTTACTTTTTCATATTCTTCGGGAGCATCTAAATTGACATTTCCAAGAAGCGCTAGTTCATCACGAAGTTTTATAACTTTGCTTCGTGCATCATCTTCCTCTAACTCTAACTTATAATTTTGAATAGCAAAATCATACGTCATATTATAGTTAGTATTTAAATTTTCTAAAAGATTATCTAATTTAACATCGGCCTTCCCAATATTTATTTTTAAATTATTTAATTCCCTTTCTTTTTTACTGATATAACTCATACTCGTCTTCGAAGTACTCTCGATTTCATTTAAACTATTACTCGAAGACGCCTCTTCGATCTTAAGAAGGGATATTTCTTTATTTAACGATGATATTTTATCTTTTATCTCCGATAATTTATTTATAAGAAGACTATCTTCACTACTATTATTTTGAATACTCATTAAATCTTTTAATTCTTTTTCTTTAGCTTCTTTCTCTTTTTCAGTAAGCAAGATATTATTTAAAATATTATTCTTTTGAACTTCATATTCCGAGAGAGTATTTTGCTCCGAATATAATTTTTTATCTAACAGTTCTTTTTCACTATCTAATTTTTCAATATCTTTGACAATCTTAATATTACTATTACTTACCGATACATACTTTCTATTTAATTCATCTAGTTCATATTTTTGCGATAGCGAACTATTCACTTTCACTATCGAGCCCCCAGTTAAAGAGCCTCCTACATTTACTACTTGACCATCTAATGTTACTATTTTGTACCTTTTATTTACCCTAGTACTAATATTATTAGCACTATCAATATCCTTAGCAATAACAGTAGTTCCAAGAGTATTAAAAATAATATTTTTATAAATATTATCATAAGTTACTAAGTTTGCCGCTATATCAATAAAACCAGGCATCATCTTTAACTCACTCAAAACGGAATCATCAATATATCTACCACTAATTACCGATATAGGATAAAAGGTAGCCCTACCTAAATTATTACTCTTTAAATAACCAATTAACTCTTTAGCCGTCTTAGGTGTATCTACAACTAAATACGAAGATGCTACTCCAAGAGAAGTATTAATTGCTGTTACATACTCGTTATCAGTATCGATAAGAGAAGATATAACATTATGAATACCTGTAAATTTAGGATTATCTAAAATCAACTTAACAGGTTTAGGAACTAGTAAATTAGAACTTATACTCTCTTCGAGATAACTAATTCGGTATTTAAAACTATCAATTTCCCGATTATTTTTAATAATAGTATTATTCAGATCATTCTTTTTACTGATAATATCTCTACTTCTATTTTCCAAATCAATTATCGTACTCTTAGTAAGATCTTGTTTTTTTGTAAGTACTTCGACGCTACTTCTCAAGTCATTTAATAAAGTAGTAATTTTTAGCAAATCTTCTTTTAGAGCAATTATATTATTAGAAATCTTTGCTTTTTCATCTTTATATTTATTCCGTTCTTCTAAAAGTTTAATATCCGAAGTTACTTTTTCTTCTTCCTTAGTAAGTTCTAACAACTCCGTTTGCTTAGTATTTATCTCTTCGCGAAATAATTTAATTTGCTCTTTATATTTTAACATGTCAACATCATAACTACTATTAGTTGCACTAATTTTCGA
>CANQKK010000051.1 GCA_947624475.1 uncultured Bacilli bacterium | reverse complement strand
CTTTTAGTTATAAATTTTCTCACTTTTCTTTGACCTTCTCTCTTATCGACATTAAAATTTCTCGAACTTCAATTTTTGATGGACATATGTAAGAACACAGTCCACATCCGATACACTTATCTATTTCTAACTTTTGTACTCGGTTTATATTATCTTTATTTTTTATAATTAGAGCGGGAAGTATAAATACTGGACAGACTTTAATACATTTTCCACAATTTATACATGGTAGTCTCTTTTGATAATGATTTTCAATTAGAGTTACCGAGTTTATGTCACTAGTTATGATAACGTCATCGGTAGATACGGATTTTCCTTTAAATAATCCATCCATAATGAGCATAGGCTTTTTTAGTTTTCGATATAAGTTTAGTTTATCTATTATTTCACTTACCGAAGTTCCTATCTTTACTTTAATGTTATAACTTTCTTTTATAATGGGATTGGTAATAGTTATTATTTTTTCAGTAAGAGGCTTATCGTACTTTAGCATTTCAAAAATAGCATATAAAATTGAAATATCAGTCGTAATAATTCCTTTTTCAAGAGGAGAATTTTTATATCTTACGCCAAATATTTTATTTATTAATTTTATCTCTAAGGCTATCGGGCGCTCTTCTTTTATTTTTCTGATACTAATATTGGGATATGTTCCAATGTGATTACTTATATTTGTATATAGATTTCTTTTATCGTCTCCAAGAGCAATAATTGCTTTGGAAATATTTAAAACTTCACAAATATAATCTATCGTCCATAAAATTTCTTCACAAAAATTATTTATTAGTACTTCACTACAGGTTACAAATGGTTCAAACGATATTGTATTTACCAAGAGGTGTTTTATTTTGGGGGGATTATATTTAGGTAAATCATTAAAATTACTTGAAATTCCATATTTTGATAATTTCTTTATAAACTTATTTTCACTATAACTCGGAGTAGTTTTACTTCGTCTTAGGTACTTTTCCTTAAAATCATTTTCGATAGTTAGGCACTCTACTACCTCTCCACTCGAAATAGTTTTGTAAATATTCTTTCTAACGTAACCTGATATTGGACTATAAATATTAAATGATTTATCTTTATTTGTTCCAATAATGCTATTTTTACTTACATAATCTCCCTCTTTTACTACTGATTTATAGTTTTGATTATTTATATCGGTAAGAGGAATATAAATAAACTCGGGTTTTATTATATTTTTTATTTGTTCGTGACCGATAACTTTCTGCTTCATCATACACCTTCTATTCTACTTTTTTTCTTTTATCTAATTAAAATAAGAGAAAGTTTTTTACTTCCTCTTATTTAATTTTTATTTACTACTTACCAACATAGAAATTGTATATTTTATCTAAAGAAGGCTAAATATACTAAAAAGCCAATATAAATAATACTTAAAATTAAACCGTTTATGCGACTTGACTTACGAGATTTATCGGGAACTCCCACTAGCATGGCTATTAGTATTCCTCCGACGAAACCGCCAATATGGGCAAAATTATCGACACCGGTTACTAGAAAACCGATTAGTAAGTTAATTGCAACAATCGGGATTATCGATCTTGTCATCGTTGCTCCTAAATATGCACGAAAGTAATATCCAAAATATACTAGGGCTCCCATCAAACCAAAGATGGCACCGGAGGCACCGGCTGATATGGTATCAGGATTAAAGGCTGTCGATAATAGACTTCCACAGACACCACTTAGAAGATAAATAATTAAATATTTAATCTTTCCGAAGAAATTTTCTATTTCTCTTCCGATTATGTTTAGCGAATACATATTACAGAATAAATGAATAAAGCCAATATGGAGAAACATCGATGTAAATAATCGATAATAATCTCCATTTACCGTTAAACTAGTGAAATTAGCTCCAAAATTAATTAACGTAGTATTAGAAGTTGACCCATCACCAAGGATATAAGTAAGAGCAAAAATAATAACACATATTCCCATAATAGCATAAGTAACTATCGGTTCTTTTCGAGAAAAGATTTTTTCGACAATTTTACTTCTCTTTTCACTTTTTTGATTGATGTTATCTGTCACTCTTATAAAATGTTCTATTCCTTTTTCTTTTATTTCAGTTTTGGCAACAATATCAGGAAAAATATCTACTAGTTTCGGATTTTTTATATCTTCTTGTCTTTTAATCGAAATATCATATTCTGATAAAATTTTCTCATCTTCGATGTCAGTATATATGTTTAGAACTTTAATCTTAAATGATAGAGTCTTCTTCTTTACTTGTTTTACAATACGTGATAATTTAAATTTATCAAGACTAAGTTGTTCTCTATTATGAATATGATGAGAAACAATACGAATAATTTTATATTCGTTACTTAAATTTTCTAACCATATCTCATCATTTAACCCATATATAATCATTGGATTGTAGTTTTGTTCGGTGATAAAATAATTAATTAAATCGAGAACTAATAAATCATCACTTCTAAATATAGTTTCTTCCATATGAAACCTCCGCATATATATTATACTAGAAAATTTAAAATAAATAAAGTCTTTTTCACGAAACACTCTATTTTTAATATAATATAAAGAAAGGAGACTATTAAAATGTACGGATACAGACCCGGAAGAAGACCACCTGTAGGTGGAAATAGATTTGTTGGTGGAGGATTTTTTGGACCATTTTTATTAGGGGGTATTACCGGTGGTTTACTTGCTCCTGCTTTTTATCAGAGGCCATATCCACCATATCCTAACTACTATCCATATCCACCATATTATTATTAGAAGGCACCTAACTAAGGTGTTTTTTCTTTAAAAAAGGGAAAACTACTTTATTTATTTTAAATAATAATGTATAATAAATGTGTTAGTTATTATTCCCTTTTTGATCAAGGACTATAATAAACTAACACTTTTATTTTGCAGGAAATTTATTTAAAAATAGAGACTTTTCGTCAGAAAGTTGGTACAATTTAGTTATGAAAAAATTTAAGATGATCGATGAAGATTTTGTATGTGAAAATTGTGGAAATAAAGTTTCAAAATTATTATACAGTGCTAGAGACCACTGCCCTTTTTGCCTCTATTCTAAGCATTTAGATATTAATCCCGGCGATAGAAGTAACTCTTGCCAAGGAATGATGACTCCTATTGGAATAGAAAAATTTAAAGACACTTATAAAATAATTTATAAGTGTGAGAGATGTAATCAAATTCATAAAAATATTATGGCAAATGATGATAATTTTGATGTTATTATATCTTTGTCGAAAGTTAATTAAAAAATTCTATCGATTATAGGAAGAAGAAAAACAAAAACGAGTAAGATAACAATTATAAGAAGAGCCATTTTAAATTCGGGTCCTAAATTAAGTGCTATCTTATTTTTCTTTGACTTGTTATCTGGAGTAACATATACTTTAGCATTATTATTTTGAACACTTTGATTACCAGAAGGTAAATTGTTTGGCAAAGTGGTATTTTGGACTACGTTACTATTTGGCAAAGCACTATTACTTTGCTGGATATTATTATTTGGAATAGTATTGTTACTTGGGATATTATTTTGAAAAGTATTATTTCCCGCTATATTACTATTTAAAGTTCCGTTATTTGGCATGATATTTTGCGGATTTACTCCTGCCGGAGCAATAGGAATATTACTTGCTGGTTCATTTTGAATATTGACGTTCATTGCATCATTAACTTTTAGATTAGGATTACTAATTAGAGTATTTAAATTCCTCGATGCTTTATATGGCATTCCATTTTCATTAATATTATTTGGAATATTACTGTTTAGATTTTTATTGTTTGGAATATTATCATTCATTTAAATACCTCCTTTTTAGTTATAAAAGATTTAGGTAAACCTAAATCTTTATTTTTATTTTAATTGTTAATACTTTGGTTTACTTGAGCATTCATATCTGGTATAGTTTGTGGTGCTTGTTCCAGTTTAATATTTTGTGATGAACTACCCACATTACCATTTGGCATATTAATGCTAGGTAAAGGGTTTTCTACTGGTGTTGGTACTGTATTTTGAACTTGATTTATATTATTTAAAATTGGTGCTTGATATGCAGGATTTACCATATTGGGATTAGGACTAGGAATGCTCATATCTTGGTTTACAGGTCCTTGATTTGCCACAACTTCAGTTCCGAGGGCAATTCCACTAGTAGGTGGTACCGAGGCAACATTTGGAATAGGAGTAGGAACGGGATTCTGGTTAGGTTCAGGTGCAGGAATAGGTGATGCACTTACCTCAGGGCTTGCCATAGCAGGTGGTATAACCGGCGCACTCTGATTAACAGGATCAGGTGTTGGAGGCGTAATCTGAGGATTTATTCCTAAATCAGTAATTGATGGCATACTAGGAGCAGGCTCGACTGGCGGTGCTATCGGTTCAACTGGAGCGTTATTTACATTTGTATTTCCCATTATTGGAGTTGGCTCAACAGGTTTTGGAACGACAACTTCCTGCGGTTTTACTTCCGGTGCCTGTTCGGTAGTAGGTCCCAAAAATGAATTTGGAGATGGCACTCCATCATTTACCCCAAGTCCAGGATTAGATAGTGATGGACCGCTAGGGATACCTACTGCATTAGAAGCAGTCTCCACATTGACATTTGCACCTGGAACTTGATTATTTAAAGCGCTAACATTCTGTCCTGGCATATTTACATTATTTAAAAAATTTGTCGTTTCACCCATAGGCATACCAAAACCAGGGTTTAACATGCTCTGATTATTTATGTTATTAAATCCTTGATTCATCATACCATTATTAATCATATTATTACTATCTATACTTTGTGAACTAGTACTAGACTCTCTTTTCTTTCTTTTCTTTTTAACATCTACCAAAAATCCAACTAGTGTTATTAGGAGTATGACAAGTACAACTAAAATCACTATATAATATTCTAACAAAAATTCTACAACTTTTTCCATCAATTGTCCTCCCTTTTACTCTAATATTAGAATAACATAAAATTATACAAAAAGCAATAATTATTGTATTTTTTCCACAATATTTTTATCGATAAAACTGAGACTTTTAAGTGATAAGTCAAATGATTCTTTATATTTTCCTCTCTTAAATAGTTCTTCAGCCTTATTTAAAGCCGTATCTATTTCTTCGTATGAACTACGATATCTATTTCCATAGATAATAATTTTTTCAGCCATATTGACTGATTTTATCATATCATTAGTTTTATTATATATTTTGAAAACAAGATCCCTTGCCGTATCGACTCTAATATTTAAAATCTTTATGACAATAGGTTTTTTATCTAGTTCCTTAACTATTTCTCTTATAGCATCTTGAGCCTCACTTAGTTCAATATAATAACTATTAGGAATGACAGGAATCTTAAATTCTTTAAGACGATATTTAGCTTTTTTTAATAATTCTTCAATGGTATTTAATTGTTCTCTTGCTCTAAACTCATCATCTTTCATACTAGTAATCGATCTTAATTGATAATCTAAATCATCTTGAAGTCTCGATAATTTTAGCGAGAGTCCATCTAATTCTTCGACTAATTTCGAATAGGCAAAATTCTTCATCTTACCTTGCTCCACTAAAATTTTATAATCTTTATTTATCTTTTCTAAGTTTTCATTTAATAAACTAAATTTATTTATATCTTCATTAGATAAATTATAATTATGTTTTATATCGTCTATTTGAAGATAGATATCTCTGACAACTTTATTTATGTTATCTATTTTATAACCTAACTCTTTAATATTCTGTCTAAATAAATCTTTAGATTCTTTCTCTTTATCAAAATCATTATATAAAATATTAAAGTAATCAATAAATGTTTTAAGTTCAATTATAGAGTCTCCAAGTTCTAATTTTTTTAATTTTTCCATAATGACATTTGTTTTTTCTCTGATTTCTTTAATATTATATTCAACATTTAGATAATCTAATGGATAACCATCTCTTTTCATACGAAAATAATAGGTCGTCGCTTCTTCAATTTTATTTGGTATTAAAACAGTAGCCATTAAAACAATAGTTGGAGCATCTTCGATTAATTTATTCATATAATTTATCTTTTCATCTAAAGATACTATTTTTTTCTCGACTGATACATAGTCATTATTATCCATTGCTCTTTCAAAGTCCGCGAAAATTTTATCAATTTTAAAAAACTCTTCTTCAATATATGGAGCAATATCACCATACTCTTTTTTTGTTCTTTCAAATTTACTTTGTTCTTCACGATAAATAATTTTAAGTTTGGTAATTAAAGTTCTATTTCTCTCTTCCGAGTTAGTTATTA
>CANQKK010000050.1 GCA_947624475.1 uncultured Bacilli bacterium | reverse complement strand
ATATCATTTTTCTTTAACTAACATATCTGAGAGTTTTGTAACATATCCTGCCCCCAAAGTAAGTATCAAATCACCATTCTTAACATAATGACTCAAATACAACTTTATATCATCGTAACTACTTATATGAAAAGCCTCTTTTCCATACTTTTTTATTTCCCTTACAATATCCTCTTCTTTGATACCAAATTCATTCTTCTCTCTCGCTGCATAAATATCCGTAATTATAATATGATCGAAAGTTGATAATGATTTAGCAAAATCCTTTTTATGTTTAAATGCTCTCGAATAAGTATGAGGCTCAAATATTACCCAAGAAGAATTATATTTCTTACCCATAATAGCCTTAGCGGTAGCCTCAATTTCTGTCGGATGGTGACCATAATCATCAAATACCTTAGCACCATTAAATATACCCTTATACTCTAGTCTTCTACTAGCACCGCTATATTTTTTAAGACCTATTTTAATCTTATCAAATGAAATACCATAAGCAAGACTAAGAGCAATAGTAGACATAGCATTAGAAATATTATGTTCCCCGGGTACAGAAAGTTCAATTCTTCCAAGATTTTTTAAATTATAAAGAACATTAAAACTAGCATAGCCTTCATTATCATACTTAATATCCGAAGCCATATAATCAGCAGGGCTCTTAACACCGTAAGTAATTACTTTTGCTTTAGTATGTTCGGCAAGACGCATACTATTATCATCATCATTGTTAACAATTAAATAACCCCATTCTGGCAAATGACTTACATATTCATAAAACGATTTCTTTATGTTATCTAAATTTTTAAAATAATCTAAGTGATCATTATCGATATTTAATACAATCGCCGACCTTTGATGAAAATTAAGAAAACTATCACAATATTCACAAGCCTCAATTATAAAAGTATCTCCCTTTCCAACTCTATAATTTCCTCCAATATTAGATAAAATACTACCAACCTGAATAGTCGGATCAACATCAGTTTCCAAAAAGATACACGATAACATCGAAGTTGTACTTGTCTTACCATGAGTTCCCGATATCCCTATCGTATTGGAAAATAATTTTGTCATCTCTCCTAGGAACTTTCCTCTTTCCATCATTGGAATATTCTTCTCTTTAGCGGCAATCATTTCCGGATTATCTTCCTTTATCGCCGCTGTATAAACAATAAAATCAATATCATCAGTAATATTTTGCCTAACTTGCGGACATAGCACCTTAATATTTTGCTTTTCCAATTTTTCTGTCATAACCGATTTTTCTCTATCACTACCACTTACCTTATATCCCATATTGACGAGAATATCCGCTATCCCACTCATGCTAATTCCACCAATTCCCATCATGTAAACATGCTTTCCCTTTTCTAGAAAGAATCCTTTATATTTCAATATTTCTTCCTTAAATAATTTACCTCTCTCTTCAAATGAAGAAAATTGATCCCAAGAAGCACAGGCTGGACTAAGTAATATTATATCTCCCTTCAAAGAATTATCGTAGGCTATTTTAACCGCAGAAACCAAATCATCAGTAACTTTACATTTAATAGAATTACTATAGCAAAAATCCTCTATTCTCTTTTTCGTCTCTCCATAGGAGATAACTAACTTAACATTTTTCATATACTCTTTAAGTTCCTCAAAAGAGTGCCCTCTATCTGTTCCCCCCATTAAAAGTATAACAGGACTAGTAAAACTACCAAGAGCTATCTTTGTCGACTCGACATTCGTACTTTTAGAATCATTATAAACTTCTCGTCCATTAATATTACCAACATACTCTAGTCTATGTTCTACACCTCCGAAATTACTAATAACATCTTTAATAATTTTATCACTTACACCACATTTTTTGCAGGCCAAAATGGCACACATGATATTCTCATAGTTATGTTCGCCCTTTAGAATAATCTTATTTGTATCAATATATTTTTCTCCATTATAATAAATGTAACCCTCATTATAATAGCAGTCAGTTCTATTCTTTTTCGAGAAATAATATTTCGTACTACCTATATCAGAAGTAAGTTCCATCTCTTCCACATTATCATTATTAATAATGGCAATATTATTCCTTGTATGATGCATAAATATCTTTTTCTTTACCTGCTTATATTTTTCATGACTATCATGAAAATCAGTATGACACTCGTAAATATTAGTCATAACAGAAATATATGTCTTAAAATCATACATGTCACATAACTGATGATCGGATATTTCCAATACCAAAAAACTATTTTTCTTAATATCTTTAGCAAAATGTGAAAGAGGAGTTCCCACGTTACCTGCTAAAACAGCATAATCTTTATATGCCTTCTTCATAATTTCATATATTAAACTTACCGTTGTCGTCTTTCCATTGGAGCCAGTAACTCCAATTATCTTGACAGATTTATCTATATAGTGGTAGGCAACTTCTACCTCATTGATAACAGGAATTTTAAGTTCTCTAGCCTTTAACACACACGGATGATTATACTTAATACCAGGATTTTTAATCATTATATCAAATGAATCGTCAAGTAAATCTAAAGGATTATCACTAAGTATAAACCTAACGCCCATACTTTCAAGTTCCTTAACTTGCGAAGAATCCTGCTCTTTCATATCCGTAATTAAAATACTATTATCAGATGCTAATAATTTAGCAACCTCATAACCACTTCTAGCCATACCTAAAACAAAAACCTTTTTATTTTTATACATCATCATCACTCCACAACAATTATAACATTGATTAAAAAATAAGTAAATTATTTACTTACCTTGTTTTAAATTTTACGATATAACTATTAAAGCAAACAATTTACCAAAATAAAAATATCTACTATTTTATATTCAAACAAATATTTATTTCTACTCTTCTCCATAAAAAAATATTGAAATATAATTTCAAACATCCCAATATTTTTTATATATTCTCTATAACATAACTCTCATAAAAACAACTATATCCTAACTTTTCCATAAATTCCAAAAGAGTAAGAGGAATAATAAAACTAATACTATTTACATCTATAGTCTTAAAGTAATTATGTAACATTGTTATAATATTTTCATCTTGAATATTCTGTCTTAACAAATTACATATAATTTTATCATTAGATCCCAAATATCTTATATTAAGCATATCAATTTCTGCATACTGCTCTTTTAAAGGTACGGATATGTCATCTGAAGAATTTTTTTTAATTAGCGTCACACAAACATCTTTACATCTATAATTATCACTTAAAATATTCATATATTTTTCATCATATACTTGGACTATTAAATGATTATTAACAACCAAACTATTATTCAAATAATTAATAAATTCTAAAAATTCACTATCAGATAGTTTATCACTAACAAATTGAATAGCAATGCGATCATCTTCTGAAAGAACAATAAAAGCCATATAAAATTTATCTTCTTCTTTTACCCCATAATATTCTAATTTATTAATTTCTTTTTCAAGTTTACTATCAGAAACACCTAAGTCTCTCATAAACTCTTCGATATTATCTCTAGTTAATTTTTCAATTTTCATACAATTCTCCTCAGTTATTATTATACACTAAAGTAAGAGATATTTCAATTCCAACGATATCCTTTTTCACTATATATAACAATTAAAAGCCACAGTAATAAAAACTATGACTTTAACTTTTAATCCATAAATTCTTCTTCGAGAACTTCCGAAGCATCTTCATCGAGGAATTCTTTTTCTAGAGAGTAACCAATATCCATATACTCCTTAGCACCAGTACCAGCAGGAATTAACTTACCAATAATAACATTTTCTTTTAATCCTTGCAATTTATCAATCTTACCTTTAACCGATGCTTCAGTTAAAATTCTTGTTGTCTCTTGGAATGAAGCAGCCGATAAGAATGAATCAGTCTCTAGTGATGCCTTAGTAATACCAAGTAATATTGGTTGACCTATTGCGGGTTTCTTACCCTGAATAATAACATCTTTATTACCCTTAGTAAATTCCTGCAACGATACTGTCGTGCTTGGAATAAACAATGTATCTCCAGCATCCATGATTCTAACTCTCGAGATCATTCTTCGAGCAATAATTTCAACGTGTTTATCATTAATGTCGACACCTTGAGATCTATATACTTTCTGAACTTCCTTAAGAATATATTGTTGAACAGTATTAGGATCAGTAACAGCAAGTAACTCTTTAGGAGAAATACTACCTTCGGTAATTCTCTCACCAGCCTCGATTTTCTGTCCTTTTTCAATTCTAAGTTTAGCACCATATAAAGTTATATGTTCACGTACTTCGTTATCATTTTTGATATATACCTTAAATTTACCGCCAGCATCTTCAATTTTTTGAACAACTCCGCTAATTTCCGCAATTGTTGCCTTACCTTTTGGAATTCTAGCTTCGAATAGTTCCTCAACTCTAGGAAGACCTTGTGTAATATCGGCACCAGCAACACCACCCGTATGGAATGTTCTCATGGTAAGTTGTGTTCCAGGTTCACCAATAGATTGTGCTCCCATAATTCCAACAGCCTCGCCAATTTCGACAATATTTCCAGTAGCAAGGTTTCTACCATAACACATCTTACAAACACCATGGTCAGTCTTACAAGTAAGAACTGTTCTAATCTCTACTTCAGTAATACCCGCTGCAATAATTTTATCGGCAATAGCCTCGGTAATATATTCATTTTTATCGATAATAACTTCTTTTGTTTCAGGATTAATTACTTTTTTATTAGTAAATCTTCCAACAATTCTATCATATAAAGGTTCAATTACGCCATCTTTATCATCAGTAAAGGCACTGACAAGTACGCCCTGAATCGTTCCGCAATCTTCTTCTTTGACAATAATATCCTGAGCAACATCGACAAGTCTTCTCGTCATATAACCAGAGTCAGCAGTCTTAAGAGCCGTATCGGCACTACCTTTTCTAGCGCTATGTGTCGAAAGGAAGAACTCTGATACCGATAAACCATCAGTAAATGATGATAAAATTGGTATTTCGATAGTCTCACCATTAGGTTTAGCCATTAGTCCTCTCATACCGGCAAGTTGAACAAAGTTTGAAATAGATCCTCTTGCTTTTGAATTCATCATTATAAATATTGGATTATCGACATAAGTTTTAGCATATTCCTGAAGTTCATCTTGTATTTCTTCCTTAGCATTAGTCCAAATTTCAATGACATGGTCAAGTCTTTCTCTCTCAGTAATAAGTCCTCTCTGGAACTGTTTATTTACCTTTTTAATTTCTTCATTAGACTTTTCGACAATAGCATTTTTATTCTTACTTACGACAACGTCAGAAGCCGCAATTGTAATACCTGAATAAGTAGAGAACTTAAATCCTAAATCCTTTAATTTATCTAGGAAAATAGATGTATCAGTGGTTTTATATCTCTTAAACATCTGAGCGATCATTTTTTCTAGTGCACTCTTATTAAATGGAGTTGTAAGAGGCATTTCCTTAATCTTCTCTGGTATATTTTCCCCATAATCAATAAAGAATTTACTTGGAGTAATCCCATTAATATTCTCACTAGTAGGTTCACATAAATAAGGAAATGAATCTGGGAGAATTTCATTTAAAATAATTTTACCAGGTGTTGTTACCAAATATTTATTTTTATCAGTATCCAAGAACACCTTATATTTAAATGAATTAACAGGAACCACAATTCTCGTTTGAAGAGTAATTTCCCTTCTCTGGTAAGCCATTAGAGCCTCATTAGTATTTTTAAATACTCTTCCTTCACCAGGTAAACCAGCCTTTTCCATAGTAATATAATAATTACCCAGAATCATATCCTGTGAAGGAGTAACAATAGGTTCTCCATTCTTAGGGCTTAAGATATTATTAGCACCTAACATAAGAATTCTAGCTTCAGCTTTAGCCTCTTCCGAAAGAGGAACGTGAACAGCCATCTGGTCTCCATCAAAATCGGCATTAAAAGCAGTACAAACAAGTGGATGAAGACGAATAGCTCTACCAGAAATTAGTTTTGGTTCAAAAGCCTGAATACCAAGTCTATGTAAAGTTGGAGCCCTATTTAACATAACAGGATGCTCTTTAATAACATCTTCTACTACATCCCAAACTTTAGGATCTTGATTTTCGATCATTTTTTTAGCAGATTTAATATTATTAGCAATACCTTTCTCAGTTAATCCGTGAATAACATGAGGTTTAAATAACTCTAGAGCCATTTCTTTTGGAATACCACATTGGTACATCTTCAAATCAGGACCTACGACAATAACACTTCTACCAGAGTAATCTACTCTTTTACCAAGTAAGTTCTGTCTAAATCTACCCTGTTTACTTTTAAGCATTGAAGATAAACTCTTAAGAGCCCTATTTCCAGCACCCGTAACACTTCTTCCTCTTCTACCATTATCAAATAATGAATCGACA
>CANQKK010000049.1 GCA_947624475.1 uncultured Bacilli bacterium | reverse complement strand
TTTTTTACTTTATCTAAAGAAAGGAAGGAAAGAATATGAAAAAGAAAAAAATAATATTTATATCTATCTTAGTAGTAGTTATCATATGTTTATTTGGACTACTATATAATACATTTGCTACTGATACTCTACTTGGAAGTAATAATGAGAATGTCTATAATATTGAATTAAATGGAGGACAAAATAAAACTACAACAGTAGCACCCAATAGTAGTAAGACAGTAATATATAAACTATTTAATAGTAATAAAGGAACAGTAAACTATGCTGTAGGATACTCTTCTTCATCAGTAAGTAAAGTAAAGGTCTATAAAGACTCAGAAGATGAAGTAAGTGGGTTAATAGAGAAACACGAATATAAATATATCAAACTTCGAATAATAAATGATACTACTTCACAAGATACTGTTACCATATCGACAGTACTAGGTTATGAAAATGGAGGAGAATTAATCGTGCCTGAGGGAGTAACACTAGTTACTGAAGAGTATGAAAAGGTAAGTGGTCCACCACCATGTGGAGAGGGAACTTTATGTAAATATATAAAAGATTTATATACAAATGCTTATACAACACCAGTAGAAAATAATAATATTGAATATAATTATGCAGAAGAAGTTAATTTAATGAATGATAGATTAGGAAGCTCAGACATAAATGAAGACGGAGGAAACATCAGATATTATGGAGCAGATCCTGATAATTATATATACTTCAACTGTGATAATTATAGTAGTCAATCTTCTTCATCATGTGAGACATGGCGAATAATAGGAGTAACTACAGATGGAAGAGTAAAAATAATAAAAGATGAATCAATAGGAAGCTATTTATGGAATGGTCTAGGTGAAGATAACTGGGAAACAGCCTCATTAAATACAGAATTAAATGGAGCCTATCTAAACGGAACAGGAGATTTCACATCAAATGGAATAAAGAATAACACAAGAAATATGATAGAAGAGTCAACATGGTACTTAGGAGGATTTACTGAGGATGATGTCTATGGATCAGGAGAACCAGTAGTATACCCAGACAAATTCTATCAACATGAAAGAAACGGACCATATCCACCAAATTGGAGTGATACTCCAGGAGAAGGATATAAAAAAGAAATACAAGCAAAAATAGGACTAATGTATCCAAGTGACTATGGGTATGGAGTAGATTTTGAGCAGTGTACGGTTAATCCATATGACTTTTATTATGAGGGTGATAACTGTACAACAAATGATTATCTATTTAAGAGTGAGTATACATGGTTACTAACCCCGTCTTTCCAAGGCGACGCGTTCGTTGTCAGTGGCTATGGTAATATTATGGACAACGGCCCATTGGGCGATGAAGGGTTTGCGGTCCGCCCTACCTTATATTTGTCATCTAGTCAAACTATACAAAGTGGTCATACAGGTGCTAGTAACGATCCATTCCAACTTGTAGGATAAAAAGTATATAGATATGACGCCAGTTGTATAGTTGATAAGTATATAATTATAGTAAGAATAATATAAATACTAAGAGAGTGAAAATAGATGTCTTGAATAAAGATATCTATTTTTCTAATACAAATAATTAATAGAGCATATTAATTATTTGTAAAATAATAGAAAGTATTATATAATATAGGAGAAAGGAAGTACTATGATAATAACATCAGTTAATAATAATTATATTAAAGAAATAAATAAGTTAAAAGAAAAAAAATATCGTGATTTAACAGGTACTTTTATAGTTGAAGGAGAAGATATTGTAAATGAGGCTATTAAAAATAATCTTGTTAAAGAGATAATTCTTCTAGAAGGAAAATCTTTTCCTACTGATAAAAAAGTTATAACTGTCTCTTATCAAGTTATGAAGAAATTATCTAGTATGGATAGTCCATCATCTCTCCTAGCGGTAACTTATAAAAAGAAAAGTCTTCCCATAGGCAATAAAATTCTTGTTCTAGAGGATATTCAAGATCCAGGAAATCTAGGAACGATAATTAGATCTTCTCTTGCTTTTGAAATAGATACTCTAGTACTTAGTCCTAAGACCGTCGACCTTTATAATCCAAAGGTCATAAGAGCAACTAAAGGAGCCATATTCAGTCTAAATATAATAACGAGAGAATTAGTACCATTTATCCAAGAATTAAAAGAAAATAATTATAAAATATATGGAACTAAAGTCGATAGAGGAGTGAATATCAAAGATATTGCTATTCCATCTAAATTTGCTCTCATAATGGGAAATGAAGGTCAGGGAATGAGCGATAGTCTATCTTCACTTACTGATAGTAATATATACATAAAAACTACTTCCCAAGTTGAAAGTTTAAATGTTGCTGTTGCAACTTCAATTCTTCTCTATGAGGTGTATCAAAATGGAACTAATTAAAATAGGAAAAATTGTAAATACTCATGGTATTAAAGGTGAACTTAGACTCTTATCTAATTTTCCCTATAAAGATAGAGTCTTTGTAAATAAAATGCCTATCTATATTGGTAATAAAGATAAAGAAATTATAAATACTTACCGAAGACATAAAAACTTTGATATGATAACTCTAAAGGGCTACTCTAATATTAACGAAGTACTAAAATATAAAGGTAAAAATGTCTATGTCGAAAAAGATTCTATTATCCTAGATGATGATAACTATTTAGATGAAGATCTAATAGGTTTAACTATCATTTATAAGGAAGAAGAAAGAGGAACTATAAGTAATATCTTAAGATATCCAAGTACCACTCTCTTTAATGTTAAAGAAGGAAAAGGAGAATATTTACTTCCTTACAATTCTAATCTTATCGATAAAATTGATATAAAAAATAAACAAATATTCATAAAAAATATCGATGGTCTAATCAAATAATATATAAATTTATAACTTTACAATTAACCCCTAATATATTATAATAATATTTAAGTGAAAAGAGGAAAGTATATGAAGATTGATGTCCTTACTTTATTTCCCAATATGTATGATAATTTCCTTACGGAGTCTATTATTAAGAGGGCTATTACCAGTGGTAAAGTCGAAGTAAATATTCATAATATCAGAGATTATACCGTCTATAATAATAATCAAGTCGACGATTATCCTTACGGTGGTGGAAGTGGTATGGTTCTAATGTGTGACCCCATATTTAGAGCCATCGATTCTCTTAAAGAAGAAGATACTAAAGTAATTATGATGACTCCATCGGGACAGGTATTTAAAGAGAAGACCGCTATTGATTTATCAAAAGAAAAACATCTCATTATCTTGTGTGGACACTATGAAGGATTTGACGAGCGAATTAAAAGTATTACCGATTTATCTCTTTCAATTGGAGATTATGTCTTAACAGGAGGAGAACTTCCATCGATGGTCGTCATGGACTCCATTATAAGACTAATCGATGGGGTCATAACCGCAGGCTCACTAGATAGTGAAAGTTTTAACGATAATTTGCTCGACTATCCCAACTATACAAAGCCCTATGAATACCGTGGAATGAAAGTTCCCGATGTTCTTCTAAGTGGGCATCATGAAAATATCGAGAAATATCGTATGGAAGAGCGATTTAGAATAACTAAAGAAAATAGACCAGATTTACTAGGGGGCAAAAATGAGTAATTATTTTGTTAGTAAGGATAAAAAATCCGGAGAAATACTTTATTTAGAGTTTGATAAAGAAAAGAGCTACGAAGTAAAGCCCAAAGTAAAAAAGAAAGACGCCATTGAAGTTAATAAAATTGTCTTTGTTTCACCATCATTAACAGAAAAATTAATCAAGAAAAAGATTGAACTTAAAATTAATAGATTGCTCGAAGAATTTAATACAATAAGTGACGAAGATAATGACGATGATGGTTCTATGAAAGTTCGCGATAAATTAGTCGAAGCCGAAAGACTAAAGTTGGCTATTATAAATAATTATGTAAAATACTTAGGAAAAGAATATGCTAATTTAACACTTGAAAAATTAGAGATAATCATTAGTGGTTATCGTTCTAGGCTCTATGCACTAAAAAGAAAAAATGAAGAAATGATGCTAATCGATTTATTTAATCATTTCACTTATGGAAATGAAAATGAAAAAAAAGGTAGGGGAAGATAACTTAGGTGATATCATTATTTTGATATCACTTTTTAGTTGCTTGCATATATTAAAGTAGGTGATGTATGTGGCAAATATTGATAATTTTAAATTATTTGTTAAAAAAAATCCCACACTGATAACTTTTATTCGTAATGATACGATGACTTGGCAGAAGTTTTATGAATTATATGATCTCTACGGTGAAGATGAGGCAGTATGGAGCCCATATTTAAAGAAAGAAGAGAAAAATATTAACGAAGAGAAAACAAAGACGCGAAATTCTTTTTCCAATATTATTGAGATGGCAAAGAAGATGGATGCGAATAAACTTCAAGAAGGAATTACCTCTATTCAAAAAGCAATTGGATTATTTGGAGATATGCTCGTAAAAGATAGTAGTGAAGATACTGGTAGTTCATATTCTCCAAGACCCGTCTATCGAAGGTTTGATGATTAATGACGACACAACTCCAAATGAAAATAAATAATGACGTCAGACTTCAAAGTTTTTTAAGAGAAAACCCTATTTGGTATAAGAGACTAAATCGTAACCCTGATCTATTTCGTGACTTCACTTTTGCTATGAAAGATAAATATAAATTAAAAACAAGTGATCGTATAAGCAAAATGCTCGATAACATTGGTATGATCGAAACTTTTTTAGATGTCCTTAAGTAATAAATCCTTAGATTTTTCTAAGGATTTATTACTATCAAAAAATAATTTAATCAATTTGAATATTTAGAGTATTCTAATTTTTGAAACGGATATTTTCATTAGATATATTAAAGAGCATACCTATTAGGATCATATATGATATAAGGGAAGAACCACCATATGATATAAAAGGAAGAGTAATTCCCATAATAGGAAGAAGACCTATTGTCATACTGATATTAAAAACTTGCTGAAAGAGGAGAACTGATATGACGCCTCCGACAAGTAATTTATCACTTATATTAGTTGACTTTTCGGCAAGGCCAATAATCGTCGTATCAAAGAAGATGATTAGGCCAAGTAAGATAAAAGTTCCAACAAAGCCAAAATTAGAAGCATAGACAGCAAAGATAAAGTCCGTTTGCATTTCTGGGAAATAGATAGGAGTGTTACCAAAGCCATGGCCAAATGCTCCGGCCGAAGCAATCGCGGTAATACCGTTAGTATACTGCATACCACTAGAATTAGACCAATTTAAAAGACGATCCATACGGTAGAAAAAACTCGTTCCAAAAATAGAAATAAATAAATCTTGTTTAAAAAGATAGAGAAAGATAAAAGAACCAAGAAGAAGAGCAATAATCGATACAGAAATAATAAACCATCGTGATCTAAAACCACCGACAAAGAGCATAACAATCGTAATAACAAAATAAATAAGAACGGCTCCCGTATCAGGTTCGATAAAAGTTAAGATAGAGGGAAGACCGACAACCATTAAGACTTTGAGAAGAAATTTAAATTCATCACCAATTTCATGAGTCTCATTTCGTTCATTAAAATCGCTAATCATTCGTGCTAGGGTAATCATGAGAAAAACTTTCATAAATTCTGATGGTTGAAAACTACCAATATAAGGAATGACAAACCAACATTTAGCATTATTAATCTCACTTCCGAAGAAGAGTACCAGGACAAGCAAGATAATACCAATTAGATAAAAAAGATAAGCATTATTATAAAGAAATTTATTCCCGACGGTCATCATTAAATATGCTAAAATAAAACCGACGACATACCAGATAATTTGTTTTAAATAGAGACTTTGATATTCACTACCTAATATACTTCGTGTTGCAAAGATTGTAATAATACTTATGATAGCAAATAAAATTATTGGTATTAAAATACTTTTCTCAACTTTAAATTTTGATTCTTTGGTCATGACATCACTCTTTCCATTATTTTATGATACCACAAAAAGGAAAAATAATAAATATCCTAATAAATATTTTCATATAATCTATTAGAGGTGAAAGAATGAAAGACTTACCGAAGATGTATCATAATCAAATAGATAAAGATATTAAGAACAATAACTATGTTTTTTCGACGATGGATAGTGGAGAAAAAGATTATTCCCAAGGAAGGAAAGATACTAATTTTTCTCAAGTGAATAATGATAGAAATTATACTGTTGAACAGAAGATATATAATATTTTCAATTCTCCCAATTATATATATAAAATAGATGTTATAATAGTTACTGATAAAGATAGTAGTAAAAAGAGAATCGTTGGCAAGACTAAAACTAATCTTATAACGATCGATGGTGAATACATCCCCATAAATACAATTCGTGATATTTATATTCCTTAATGAAAATAAAAATAGGTTTCACAACCTATTTTTTATATACCCTCGACATAAGTGTCATCTAGGCATCTTAGAATACAGCA
>CANQKK010000048.1 GCA_947624475.1 uncultured Bacilli bacterium | reverse complement strand
AGGTATCAAAAACCAAACATTTGTACTAGTTTTTGCTTAAAAAATAGATATTTCCATTTTTTTTGAAAATATCTATTTTTTAATAGTTATAATTTTTCTAACAAATACTTTTTGTCAAATTTATAAGTCTAATACAATACTTTTAATCAAAGAACTACTCTGTTTGAGTAGCATCTTCAGAAGGAGTATCTTCTTGTGATGTATCCGAAGTAGTAGTATCAGTTTCATTCTCTTTCTCATCACTTGGAGTTTCACTGTCAGAAGGAGTATCCTCAGTTATTTTAACTGAAACCGTCGTACTTTTTGCTTCCTTAAATACTTCTCCTTTAGTAGCACCTAGTGTTATATTAACGTCTCCTGCACTCTTAGGTACGACAGTAACCGCTCTTGAGCGAGTATTAACTTCACATGTTGCAATATCCTCATTAGAACTACTACAAACTAGTTTTCCGTCTCCTTTATAAGTATAGTTAAATTTTCCAACAGAAGAATTTTTATTGTAATCTTCTGAACTAAAAATTAAACTTGTAGTATTTACTGCCAAAGTAGCATCTAGTGGTCCTTCTAAAATTAGACGCATCTTATCAGAAAGCACAACTTTTTCAGCACTACCAGATATTCCAACTTGAACAGTTGCCTTTTCATTTCCACTATTTACAACGTCTATCTCTATGGTAAATCCTACGCCATTGCTACTCGCCTCAATAGTTCCAACAATTGGCGTCTCAGAAGTAGTAGATGTAGAAATACCAGCACTATCTGTCATATACCAAATAGCATAATGCAAAGTAGAGCCAGTAGTGTTACTTACATTAAGTTGCACCTTCTTAGTCTCATTAGCATTCACTTCGACATCAATTACCTCTAAAAGTTCACTAGAATAACTTAGGTTAGAAGTTAAAGATATCGGATTATCGATACTGACATTTTTAGTAAACATCGCATAAGTAGAACCTATCGCCAAACCAATAAGACCGACCGAAATAACCGCTATCAAATAAAAAGTTTTAACTGGAACTTTCTTCTTCATCGTATAATTTCCTCCTACAAATTTTTAATTATATTAATTACTCCCGATATATCAACTTTTGATATATGAATAAGTATTGCTCCCATTGCTAAGAATGGTCCAAAAGGTATAAGATTATCTTTCTGTTTAACAAGCATATATATTGCAATTGGAAAAGCAATAAATGTTGCTAAGAAGATGTCGCACACCGAAAGAGTATATCCAATAACTAGTCCAAACAAAAACATCAGTTTAATATCTCCTCCGCCCATCGACTCTTTCTTAAACATCCTATCCCCTATTAATTTTACCACATACATCGTGATAAATGCAAGTATTCCGTTAATAATACTTTCAGCAGTCACTTCAAGTCCAAAGAAAATAAGACTCAAAATGATAATTAAAATACTTGGTATAGCAATAACTTCATCTAGTATTATCATATATTCAATATCACTTACGATAAGTATAATAAGTGATGATATAAATATCAAACTAATAACAAATTCATAACTAAGTCCAAAAGAATGATAAGATACCATATAAAGTATACCTGTAATAAGTTCAATTATCAAGTAACTAGAAGGTATCCTCGTTTTACAGCATCTACTTTTACCCTTTTGAATAATATAGGAAACTATTGGTATAAGTTCGTACCATCTAAGTCTATGTGAGCAATTATGACAGTGACTCGCCGGCCACAAAAGTGACTCATTATTAGATAGTCTAAAGGCAACGACATGGAAAAAACTTCCCATAATACTACCTGACACAAAGAGAATTATGTATATATATAGTTCCATAATTATCACCTACAATATATCTCCATACATACTAAACATCGGAATAAATATTGCTAGTAAAATTACTCCAACTATCAGAGCAAGTAAAATTATCATTACCGGTTCGATAAGACTCTTAAGTCTCTGAACTAAAGTCTTCTGTTCTTCCTCATAGTAATTAGCAACATTTTCCATCATCATTCCAATACTACCAGTTTTCTCTCCCGTAAGAAGCATCTCGTAGGCAATTCTCGGAAAACACCATCTATTCTCAAAAGCCTTGGCTATTCCCTCTCCCGAACTCAAATTATTAATCGCTTCCCTAATAATTTCTTTATATATCTCATTATTTGTAATACTACCTAACATCTCGACACTATCCGTAATAAATACATCGTGTCTAATAAGTGAAGAAAATGTCTTCGTAAACATAATAATCTCACTATACATAAGTATATCCCTAATTACAGGAAGATGCATCAGTAGATATTGAATCATGTACCTAAACTTCTTCACATTCCTATACATCATCGTAAAAATAATACCAAGTAATATCAAAATCAAAATAATCTTAATAATATTATCCTGCATAAAATTACTTGCATTAATCAAAAACAAAGTAATACTAGGAAGATTAGATCCTAACTCCTCAAAGATACTATCAAACTTTGGAACGATGTAAACTAGTAAAAAAGTAAGCACGGCAAGAGCAATTACAAGTACGATACTAGGATACGTCATAGCAGATATAATTTGCTTTCTATTAATATCAGCAGTCTTATAATAAGAAGCCATATCATCTAGTGCTTCAGTAAGATCTCCCGTAAGTTCCGATGCTCTAATCATATTAATAAGAAGTTTCGGAAAAGTACCTCCCTGATTAGCAAGAGCCTCGCTAAACTGTGTTCCCGTATTAAGTTCATAGACAATTCTCCTAAATAGTTGTCTATTTTTTATACTCTTTGTCTGACTTCCAAGTATCGCTACCGCATCCGTAAGAGGTATACCCGACTTAATATAAGTAGAGAGTTGTGTTAAAAAGAACACCAAATCCTTATATCGCATTTCTCTTTCTAATTTCATAAAAGAAGAAAACTTACTTACATTAACCTCTTTTATCTCGATTACCTTATAACCATTAGCAGTAAGAAAAGACTCGACATCAACCTTTCTCTGAGCATCAAAATATCCCTTTTCTTTTTTACCATCTCTATCAAAAGCAACATAATTATATCTCGTTTTATTCTTTCCAGTATTTTTACCTGCCCTAGTCGAAGTTACATTACTTTTATTCATATCTAATGCTCCTCTATTCTTTTTTCCTCTACTCTACATATAATTATAACATATATTATAGACTTTTTTAACATTTTTTTTATTTTTTCATATATTATTTTAGGAAGGGGTATTATCAATGTATGGAAACTATTATTCAGGACCATTTATGATGCCATCAGTACCATATCAAATGGGAATACCAATGACTTTAGGAAGAGGTTTTACCGCTCCGCTAGGAGCCTCCAGTGCTTCAAGTGGCCTAAGAAGTATTTTAGGTCATAGAGGACCAGGTGGTATATTATCTTCACTTCGAGGTATCAATTGGTCTAGTATGTTAGGGAATACTTCTAGAGCACTAGGAGTTGTCAAAGAGGCTATCCCAATAGTCAAAGAAGTAGGTCCCATGATGAATAACATGAGATCGATGTTAAAGATAGCATCTGTCTTTAAAGATGAAACCGATATAGGACAAAGTTCCAACAAATATTCTAAAAACAATAACACAGCTATAGAAAATTCATCAAAAAACCAAACAGAAAAAAAAGTAGATGAAGAATCTACTAAACAAGAATACATATCAAACGAAAATAATCCAAATTTCTTTTTATAAGAAATTTTTTATTTTACTTGTCTTATACTAAATCTATTATATAACCACTTAATAATTAAATAACTTATACTAGTATATATAATAGTCATAATCAAACTATGTAAGATAACCTTTAAAAGAAGCATTATACTATAATCAGCATAATTAGTAATACTAAGTATAAAGAAAGATAAAATATGATATAAACCTATACATACTATACTTATCAAATTAGTCATCACAATATTCTCAGATAAAATATGATATAAAAAATTAATAACTACCCCAATTACAATAAAAATAAAGAAATTAAGAAAGAAACTTCCCGTATACACAATATCAAATAAAAGACCAAATATTCCCACTAGAATATAATATTTTTTATAATTAGCAAAGTAAGGAAGTAAAACTACTAAGGCACATACCGTATAAATAGTCGTAAAAAAACTTATATTAGATAACGTACTTAAAAATATATTACCCATTATATTTTCCATTATAAAAGAAAAAAGTAGATAAATAATAGCAATTAACATTACTCACCATCACTCTTTCTCTTTAAAATACTAACATAATTAATATCAGTAAAATCAGCACTAGGAGTAACTTTAATAATCTTAGCCAAATCATACGAATCAGTCGTAATTTCCGTTACGGTACCAATTAGTATTCCCGATGGAAATATACCACCTAATCCCGAAGTATATACATAATCTCCGACATTTACACTCTTCGTATTACTAATTCCCTCAACTTCAAGTAAATTCTTATTATAATCATAACTATTAATAAGCCCATACAAATTAGTATCCCCATCACTTACATGAACCGATATCTTATTATTAGTATCACTAGTCGTAAGTAATCTAATCTCCGAAGTAAATGCTGTCGTTCTAATTACCCTTCCAATAAGACCCTTAGCATTAATGACGACCATATCTTTTGCTACCCCACTGTAAGTACCCTTATCAATAGTTAACGTATTATACCAAAAACCAACATTCCTACTTACGACCGTTGCATTTAAATATTCATAATCCGAAAGCGTATGCTCGATACCCAATTCCTCTTTAAGTTCATCTAACTGTCTTCGAAGTTCAATATTCTCTGTCTCAACTGAGTCTATACGATCAAGAGAAGTCTCCAGTATATCATTATCCCTTGAAGTATCCTTAAGTTCATTATACTCTTCTACTTCCTTAGATATATATTTAAAAGGATAAGTAATTACCTTTTCAGCAAAAACAACCGCATCTCTAATAACAGACTCGGCAGGATTAAGTTTTCTATCATCCTTAAGAGTTAAGGAAAATCCCACTAATATAATTATAAGTAAAACAATAAGTGCTATTACAATATATTTTTTCGGTATACTCTTTCTCTTTTTCCCAAGCATAATATCACATTCCTATCACAATTTATTATATAATATTTTTAACCAAAATAAAAGCCTTTATTTACCATTTTTTACATATTATTATCCTCAAAAAAACTATAATAATTATCCCTTCCAACAATAATATGATCCATCAAAATAATACCGTGCATATCCCCAAGTTCTTTAAGTTTCCTAGTCAAATCAATATCATTCCTACTAGGACTAGCATCACCCGAAGGATGATTATGAATACATACAATATAACTAGAAGAAAGTAAGTAAGCATTTTTAAATATCTCTCTCGGATGAACTAAAGAAAAATTAACTGTTCCCTTAAATAACATCTTCTTATCAATATATTTCTTTTGATTATCCAAATACAAAACATAAAACAACTCCTGTTTTTCACTTTTAAATAAATCATTAAAATAATTTATAATCGAAATAGGATCAGTAAGAGAAACCAATTCCTCATATTTATCTTCACTATATACCCTTCTTCCAAGTTCTATTGCAGCACTAAGTTCAATAGCCTTAATCCTACTCATACCATCAATATTACATAACCCATTAATTTCCATATCTTTAAGCTCATTAATATTATTAACCGAAGATAATATATTATGAGCAATTTCCTTAATACCAAGTTTTCTATTACCAGATCTTAATATAATCTCAATCAATTCCTCATTAGAAACATTTTCTCTACCATACTTCATAAACCTTTCTCTAGGTTTTTCATTATCCGGTAACAATTTAAAATTCATCTTATAACCACCCTCTATTTTTTTAATACTTATTATATTTAATAAAAAGTTCTAAGTCAATACCTTTTATCCATTTATTCAAATTATATTATTTAATAACCAAAAATAGATATCTTCATTCTTGAAAATATCTATTTTTCACTCTCTAAGTAATTATATTATTCCCGCTATAATTATATACTTATCAACTATCTAACTGACGTCATATCTATAGTTTTTTTCTAATTCACGCCTCTCGCCTTATCGGCGAGAAACAAAACGCATGACGACGCCCAAGGGCGCCGGGCCACTTTCGGGGCTCCGCCCTCATGGGGCCTTTTTTTATCACATTTTTCCTATTGTAAACGGATTGGATCGCTACTATCTCCCGTGTGTTCATCCCGGATGGCTTGTTCAGATAACAGAAATAGGACTGGCTGGACCGCACTCGAGCCATAGACACTGGCGCTGCCGACAAAGCCACTCGAGCTCACATTGAACGCAAAGTCGGAGTTAGACGCCTTCGGGCTTAGTAACCATGTAAACTCACCTTTAAATAGGTAATCATTTGATTTACAGTTTGTATCAGTATTGAAGTTATATGGCTCTTTAGTACATTTTGTAAAATCTACTCCATATCCATAGTCACTTGGATACATTAGTCCTATATTGGCTGTTATAGATTTTTCATA
>CANQKK010000047.1 GCA_947624475.1 uncultured Bacilli bacterium | reverse complement strand
ATCGTGTTGCGGGAATTAATAATTTCTATAAAGATATCAAACTAGATGATAAAAAATTTGAAATTTTACTATGTAATATAACTACATTTCGTGATGTTATTAAGACGCTATATTTTTTCACTTTATATGATGCCAGCAAAATACCCGGTTTTTACTTTCATAAATCTGATAATCTAAAAATAACCTTTCATAGTGAATTAAAAAAGCCACTGTGTATTGATGGCGAACCATTAGAGGACACTTCCGGAGAATATATCATCAAAATTGATTCTGATGTTCATGTCTTAATGCCAAAGAAAAATATCAAAAATTTATTTAGTGAAGAGAAAGATTAATCTCTTCTTTTTGATTTATGAACTATTTTCCAAAAAAATCTCTTATTAACATTTACTTCCCTTCAATATTTTGGTATAATTATACTGAAAAATTTACTTAAATAATAACAAATAAAGGAAAGAAAGTGATAAATAATGAAAAGACTATCTGGAAACGAAATAATTAAAATGTACCTAGAATTTTTTAAAGAAAGAGGCCATACTATCATCGAATCGGCATCATTGATTCCTGAAAATGATCCTAGTATTTTGTGGGTGAATGCTGGAGTAACTCCTTTAAAAAAATACTTTGACGGCACTATCATTCCCAAAAACAAAAGGTTAACAAGTGTTCAAAAATGTATTAGAACAGGGGACATCGATTCGGTTGGTAAAACTGCTAGACACCATACTTTCTTTCAGATGCTTGGAAACTTTAGTATTGGTGATTATTTTCGTACCGAGGCTATAACTTGGGCTTACGAACTTCTTACTAGTACCAAGTATTTTGGATTTAATAAAAACAAATTATATATAACTATCTATTCTGACGATGAAGAATCATACAATTTATGGACAAAGTTAGGAATCGATAAATCTCATATTATCAGATTAAAAAATAATTTTTGGGAAATAGGACCGGGACCATCTAGACCAGATACCGAGATTTTCTATGACCGTGGTGAAAAATACGACAAAGATAAAAAAGGAATAAAAATGCTCGAAAATGAAGAAGAAAATGACCGTTACATCGAAATATGGAATAATGTCTTCAGTCAATATAATGCTACCGAAGGATTAGAAAGAAAAGATTATCCTGAACTTCCTAGTAAAAACATCGATACTGGTATGGGAGTAGAAAGAATGGCTTGTATCCTTCAGGAAACAGAGACTAACTATGAAACAGATCTGTTCATGCCCATTATCAAAAAAATAGAAGAAATTTCTAATTTGCCATATTTAGGACAAATGGCCTTTAAAGTAATCGCCGACCATGCTAGGACTTTAACCTTTGCCTTATCTGATGGTGCCAATTTCGATAATGTCGGAAGAGGCTATATTTTAAGACGTCTTCTAAGAAGAGCGGTTCGCATGGGCAAAAAATTAAATATCGGACGAAATTTTCTTTCCGAACTAGTTGATGTTGTCGTAGATAATTATAGTGAAATCTATCCTGAATTAGTAAAAAACAAAAGTAAAATAAAACAACTTATCAGTGATGAAGAACTACTATTCCAAAAGACTCTTATCTCTGGAGAAAAAAGATTAGAAGAATTACTTTCTTCAAATGATAAAATAATAAGTGGAAAAGATGCTTTCAAATTATACGATACCTATGGTTTCCCAATAGAATTAACCGTCGAAGCCGCTGAAGAAAAAGGATTCAAAGTTGACATAAAAAGCTTTCAAAGTTACATGAATGCTCAAAAAGAATTAGCAAGAAAAAATAGAAAAGTTGAAAGTAGTATGAATTTGCAAAATGATTTACTAATCAATTACCATGAAGAGAGCAAATTTATCGGATATGAAAAATTAGGATCAGAAACTGAAATCTTAGATATAATGAAAGACAATGAGTTTGTTTCCTCTTCGCAAGATGATTGTTACATAATTTTAAAAGAAAATCCTTTTTATGCTGAGAGTGGTGGTCAAGTATCCGACTCTGGTTATCTCAAAAATGATAGTTGTAAATTAGAAGTCCTAGATGTTATAAAAGCACCAAATGGACAGCACTTACTTTATGTGAAAGTAATTAACGGGATTATAAAAAAAGGTGACAAGATTCTTACCCATGTTTTAAAAGATAAAAGGGAAGATATTATGAAAAATCACTCTTCTGTCCATTTACTTCAAAAGTCGCTTCAAGAGTTGTTAGGTGACTCAGTTCATCAGGCTGGCTCAAAAGTAGATGAAAAGACTCTCCGCTTTGACTTTAACTACCATGGACGACTATCAGATGAACTAATCCTTAAAATTGAAAATATGGTAAACAAAAAAATAGGAGAAGCCTATCAAACTAAAGTTGAATATATGGCTTTAGATGAAGCAAAGAAAAAGGGTGCTATGGCATTATTTTCTGATAAATATGGAGATATAGTTAGAGTAGTGAGTATCGGCCCATCGATCGAACTATGCGCTGGAACTCACGTCAATAATTCGAAAGATATCAAAAAATTTGCTATTAGTAGTGTCGAAAATAAAGGATCTGATACTTTCAGAATAACCGCCGCTACTGACAAAAATATTCCCGAAGTATTAGGAAAAGAAATGTCTAAATATAACGAAGAAATGCTTAAAATTTTAGGTAAAGCCAAAAAGATTATTACTGACGCCAAAAAGATCGATATCGATTTAAGCTTCAACTTTAATATTTCTGATGAAAAAGCAACTAGTTACCGAGATATTGTTATCAATAGAAATGAATTAGAATCTCTAAAATTAGAATTGAAAAAATTAGAAAAAGAATTTAACGAGAAAAAAAGCAAAAAGTCAACATCTGATTTATCTAGTTTCATTAAAGTAAAAGAAGATATAAATGGAATTACAACGATAATAAGCATCACTAACAACTATGAAGTACCTGTTTTAAAAGAAATTATTTCTGCTCTTAGTAATCAGTTAGATAACAGTTTTATTCTTCTTGCTAATGTAAATGATGATAATACCGTCAACTTTGTTGCTAAATCAACTTCTAGTCGCGTCGATTGTGGACAAATAATAAAAGAACTAGCGGTCAAATGTCTCGGAAATGGTGGAGGATCTAAAACTTTCGCTCAAGGCGGAGGAACAGATGGTAGTAAGGTAGTAAATTATCTAGTAGAAATAAAAAACAAATTAAATTCTCTCTAATAGAAGGTATGTTATGTCAGAAGATTCTTTCAAAAAATTAAATAAATTACTAGAAAAACAACAACTTGATAAAAGTATGCAAGATGAGTTATTAAATATCATTATGCCCATATTTTCTAGTGATGAATTTCAAAAGAGAATGAAAAGTCCTTACTTTCACCATAATAAAATAACGCTCGGAGAGCATCTCCTCGAAGATACAATTGTAACCTATAAGTTATCTAAAGAATATATAAAAAAGCACCCACATTTTGACCTCTCAGTTGCTCTTCAAATATCAATGCTCCATGACTTGTACACCTTTCCATGGCAGAACAACAAGAAATATAAGGCCCATAAGTTTTATAATAAGCATGGATTTAGACATCCTATCGAAGCGGCTATAAATGCCATTGCTTGGCATCCTGATTTATTTAAAGATAAAGATAACGCCTATAAAGTTATCGACGGAATAGTAAGTCACATGTATCCTCTTCCTGTAAGAAGATATAATACAAGTGATACCAATAAGTTAGAATTAAATAATTATGATATATTAAAGAGCGTCGATAGAGAACTTGAAGAAATGTTAATTACCTTGACAAATAAAATGAAACTAGGACCATTCTCGTTCAAAATAAAAGTTTGCCCCGAGGGAAGAATAATGCGGAAGGCCGACAAAATAGTTTCTTTAAACAACTTTAGAGGATTTAAAAATTTTAAAAGTTCTCTATCGCTCGTAACTGGAACGAATAAACACTTATAAAATTTGCAATTTTAAAGATTTTTTGATATAATTATCAAAGTCTTTTACTTTTTATGAAAAAAATTAAAAATTATCTTTAAAATCAAATAAATAGTATTTATATTTAATTACTATGAGAAAACAAAGAGAAAGGAGGAAAACAACTTGAGTAAAATAAAAATGTTTGCCTTAGGTGGACTTGACGAGAATGGTAAAAATATGTTTGTTATCGAAGTAGGAAAAGATATTCTCGTCTTCGAAGCAGGGCTTAAATACGCTGATGAAATGACCTTAGGAATTGATTATATTATTCCAAATATTAATTACTTAAAGGAAAATCAAAAAAGAATTAAAGCAATATTTTTAACTCATGGTCACGAAGAGAATATAGGTGCTCTACCTGATATTATTCCTATTCTTGGGAATATTCCAATTTACGAGAAATAAGAGCATACGTACCATTTGAAATAGGAAAAGTAAAAATATTTCCTGTAAGTTTATCCCATTCTGTACCGGACAATTTAGGTTATGCTATCTACACTGATGATGGCGTAATTTTCTATGCTTCCGATTTTATCATCGATCCTCTCATGAAAGGACCATACAAAACAGATATTGGAAAACTTGCATACATCGGAAAACAAAAAGTTTTGTGCCTATTAACCGAATCATTATATGCTGGAGCAAGTGGATTTACTTCTCCTAAACATCGTATTTCTAGTTTGATAAGAGAGACGATAAATACTGCCGAGGGAAGAATAATCTTTAATGTTCCAAGTTCTCATTTATATCGAATTCAAGAATTAATGAGTGAAGTAAAGAAAAGTAATCGAAAAATCGTCATAATGGGTAAAAGACTAAAGAAAATTATCGATGATGCCATTGAAAATCATTATTTAAATGCCGATAAAAATTTTATCGGAGATCTTTCAAACATCAATGATAAAAATGTTATTATTTTAAATTCTAACGAAAAAGAAAAGCCATATCACAGTATTATGCGCATTGTCGATGGCTACGATAAATTCATCAAATTAACCGAAGACGATACTGTCTTTATTGCATCTCCAATATATGAAAACCGCGAAAAAACCTTCTATCATTTACTTGATGAAATATCTAAGACCGGTGCTAATATTGTAACATTATCTTCAAAAGAATATTTTTCTCACCATGCTTCTGAAGAAGATTTAATGGTCATGATTGACTTAATGAATCCTAAATATTATTTCCCAATAAGAGGAGAGTACAAAAATCAAGTTCAGAATGCCGAAGTAGCCTCTCTCGCCGGAATCCCTGATGAAAATATCATCTTAAAAGAAAATGGCGACGTCGTTACATTTGAAAAAGGTATCTTAAAAGATAACTTTGAGAAAATTCAATGTGGAGATATTTTAATAGATGGTAATTCATCTGACGACATAGGTGAAGTAGTTTTAAAAGACCGAGAGATACTATCTAATAACGGCATTATGATTATTTCTGTAACTTTAAATAAACAAAATAAAGAGATAATATCTGGCCCTGAAGTTTTAACTAGAGGATTTGTATATGTCAAAGACTCATATGAACTAATAAAAGAAATCAAAAATATTTCTGAAAATGTAATTATCCAAAATACTTCTGATACCAAATATATTGAATATAACAAAATAAAAAATACTATTCGTGATGAATTATCAAAATATTTAATTAGTCAAACTGGTAATAAACCAATGATAATTACCGTAATTCAAGAAATATAACCTACCTAGAAAGTAGAAGAAACATTATATATGTTACTACTCAGCCATAAATAATAAAAAAATTAAAATATTTAAAAAATAAAAACACAAATTAATAAAAATGTGATATTATATATGTAGCGAGATAAAACCTATTGTAACCAAATAGTCATTGTTTGTCTCGCTTTTTTGTTGTATTTATGTTATTATTATAATTGGTTACAGTAGAGAGTGAAACCAATGAAAATAAATAATGATATATATAATATACTATATTTTCCAAAAAAAATAAAAAAACTATTTTCTTTTATAGTTTTTTTTGTTATAATGTAGAAGAGGAAAAATATGAAAAAGCCACTTATATTATCTTTAATATTATTACTATGTGTTGGATGTATGCGAATAGATAATGTTGAAAATTACAGTACCATTATAAGTACTGTACTAACTAGTGGAAATAAACTTTCCAATACAACATCGATGGGATATAAATACTACCTTCCTATTGGAGTATCCAAAGTATACGATAAAGATTATAACCAAAAATTAAAAATGGATGGTATTAATTTATACCTATATGTCGATACTGTAAGTTATTATTATCAAAACTCCCTAAATTTTAATGAAAGTGATACTGACAGCTATTACTATCAAAAGATAGAAAAAGAGGGCAGACAAGGATATGTAAAAATAACTAAAACAGAAGATGAGTATTTTCTCAAAATAGTTTATAATTATGCTAAAATAGAAACCTATTGTCCTAAAGAAAAATTAAATAATATTCTAACTAATAGTATTATTATTTTAGACAGTATTAATTATAATAATAATTTAATAAAAAAACTTCTCGAAGATGATTATTTTTCTAGCGTAGATAAAGAATATAAAATAAATAAGCCTAAAGATACCGAAAGTAAATTTTCTGAGTATTTGAGTGAGTACGTTCAAGATGAAGAAGAAAAAGCAAAACTACCAGAGTA
>CANQKK010000046.1 GCA_947624475.1 uncultured Bacilli bacterium | reverse complement strand
CACACGTTCGCTTTATTTTAACGTCTTCATTGACGGTTTTTGTCGTGGACAAAGTTTATGTTTTTATTTTCAACCTTTTCACCCTTCTCTATCTAATAGTGCTACCTTTTTTTGGGTAGCACTTATCTATTTTATTTATTATTCTAAGCAGTAAGATGAGTCTTCAATAAATTCTCCTAACTGTTGATTTTCATATGGAACATATCCGCAGATATACTTACTATTATCTAACGGATCTTCTAACTCATCCTTGGTAAGTAATTTATCTTGGTATAACATTTCGATAGTTATTTTTTCAATTTTTTCTAATGAATTTTTATGATTATCAATATAGATTTCTGAATAGGATTTTATGAGACTGATTTCTTTTTCTTTTTGTTTTTCCTTTGCTCTTTCGACCGAAGAGATAATACTTGGAACGGCAATTGACATAACGATAGATAGTATTGCTATTACGATCAGTAACTCAATTAGTGTGAATCCCTTTTTATCCAATTTTATCATTTTATCACCCAACAATAGTATAATTTATTTTGTTAAATTATACAAGGTCTATTTTATTTTTTCTTTTAGTTTACTGAGGAAGTTCATTGCTTCTAAAGGAGTGATACTTAGAATATCGACGCTTTTTAACTCTTCCTCGATGGGGCTTTTCTTTTCTTCAAAGTTTAGAGGAAGCGTCGTTTGAATATAGGTATCTTTTCTTTTTTCCTTACTTTCATAAATTTTTAAGATAGAGTCTGCTCTTTCGATTACTTCTTCGGGGAGACCCGCTAGTTTAGCAACATTAATACCGTAACTTTTATCGACCGATCCATCTTTGATTTTATGTAAAAAGGTTAGACTTCCATTTTCTTCGATAGCTGATACGTGTTTATTTTTTAAGTTTGGTAATTTGTTTTCCATATCGGTAAGTTCGTGATAATGAGTCGAGAAAAGGGTCTTGCATTTTATTTTTTTGGCAACGTACTCGAGAATGGCCTCCGCTAGACTCATACCGTCAAAGGTAGCAGTACCACGGCCTAATTCATCGAAGAGGATGAGACTATTTTTAGTAGCGTACTTAATGGCACGAGATGCTTCCATCATTTCAACCATGAAGGTCGATTCGCCACTTACGAGGTCATCCGATGCCCCAATTCGGGTAAATATCTTATCGAAGATAGGAAGAGTTGCACTACTAGCAGGAACAAAGCATCCGATCTGAGCCCTGATGGCTATTATTCCAAGTTGTCTCATATAGGTCGACTTACCGGCCATATTAGGTCCAGTTATGAGAAGAATATCTGTATTTTTATCCATTTCGATATCGTTTGGTACGTACTCTTCTTCTTTTAAAACTTTTTCGACAACGGGATGACGCGATAATTTAATATCTATTTCACCTGTTGAAGTTATTGTTGGCCTCGTGTAATTATATTTTTCGCTTACTAGTGCAAAAGACTGAAGGACATCGATTTCACTAATTACTTTGGCAATATGTTGAAGAGTCGGTATATATTTACGGCATTTATCTCTTATTTCGACAAAGAGATTATATTCTAGGGCTATTATCTTATCTTCGGCCGAGAGAATTAAATCTTCTTTCTCTTTTAAAAGCGGAGTTATATATCTTTCGGCGCTAGCGAGAGTCTGCTTTCTGATATAACCCATATCTTCGGTAATTAAAGGAATATTTCCTTTCGATACTTCGATGTAATAACCAAAGACTTTGTTAAATCCGACTTTAAGATTTTTAATACCGGTCCTTTCGCGCTCTTCTATTTCGAAGTTACTTATGAAATCTTTTCCACCTTTACTTAAGTCTTTTAATTCATCTAGTTCACTACTGTAACCTTTCTTGATAATAAATCCTTCCTTAATGGTATTAGGTGGCTCCTCATAGATAGATTTTTCTAATAGTGTACATAAGTCTTCGAGAGTATCGATCTGTTCATAAAAATTTATTTTTTGTAGTTTTTCCTTGATACTCGGAAGAACTTTGAGAGAGTTTTTAAGTTGTAATAAGTCTTTGGCATTAGCAGAACCAAAGGATACTCTTCCGCATAACCTCTCTAGGTCGTAAACTTCGTAGAGGTCACTTCTTAACTCTTCAGTAATGATAAATTCTTCGAGTAGTTTCTCGACGATGTCGTACCTTTTGTTAATCAACGTAATATCGAGAAGAGGGTTTTCGATGAAACTTTTTAGTTTTCTCGAGCCCATCGCCGTCTTCGTGTTATCTAAGAGCCAGAGAAGTGAATTGGCCCTCTCTTTAGTTCTTAAGCATTCGGTAAGTTCGAGATTTCGCTTGGTGTGGATATCCATCGCCAAGTACATTTCTTTTTTATTGATAATTATCTTCTGAAAATGCGATAGATTTCTCTTTTGAGTCACAGACAAGTAATAGAGAAGAATTTTAATAGATGAGATAATTCGGTCATCCGTTATGTCTTCGTAGATGTAGTTATACTCTCCTTCTAGGGAATGTTCCACTATCGAAGTTGGAACTTTTTGAGTTTTTATTTTGGAAAGAAATGCTCTATCTATATTTTCACTTACGACTAACTCTTTGATTTCGAGAGAGAGAATTTTATAGATGGCGTCTTCTAAATTTTTTTCAAGTAATTCGGCATAAATTTCACCTGTCGTAATATCACAGTATGTTAGAGCAAAACCATAATTAAAGTCATAGATACTACCAATATAGTTATTTTCTCTTTCATCTAGAGAATTTGAACTAGTGATAGTACCAGAGGAGATCACTTCGGTTATGTCTCTTTTGACGATTCCTTTACATTCTTTGGGATTTTCTAACTGTTCGCAGATGGCTACTTTAAATCCTTTTTTAATTAGTTTATCGATATAGATATCCGCTGCATGAAATGGTACTCCGCACATCGGAACTTTCTCTTCTAGTCCAGCACTCTTACCGGTCAAAGTAAGTTCGAGGGCATGGGCAACATCTTCGGCGTCTTCAAAAAACATCTCGTAGAAGTCTCCTAGTCGATAGAGAATAATGGTATCTTCATACTTATCTTTTAATTCGACATAGTGCTTCATCATCGGAGATAATTTACTTCGGTCTACTTCTTTTCTCTTCATACTTTTTACTACCTTCTTTGCCTTTTTATTATATCATTTTAGGTAAATATTGTAAATATTTTATCGTGACTATTTATATGTAAAAAGAGAGAAATAATGTTTTTTTATTATTCCTCTTTAGTCCTAACTCTTACCTTCTTCTTTTCGATAGTGCTAGTAAAATCTTTTAGGTCGATGTCCTTAGAATAGGTGCTATCTAATAGACAAAGAGCCTCTTTTAAATAATCGAAAGTGTTTTCGTTTTCAGGATTCTCATCTTGTAAATCTAAGTCCTTATTTTCTATTACTTCGATATATTTTTCTTCTTTGGAAAATTCTTCTTTTTCTTTTGCGAGATTATGCTCCACTACATACCATGCTTTCATAACGGCACTTTGATTATTAATATTATCAATATCCGCTAATACTTCGAAGGCATGCTCCACTACCTCTTTGGTTTTGGCTTTACTTAGGGCACTAGCGCCTTGAAGGGCAATCCCGGCTTTAAGAGCAATTTTGTTTTGGAGAATTTTACTTGCATATTCGGCATTAAATTTTTGCTTGCAATTTTTGATAATTTCTGCTCCCTGAAGAGTTATTTTTGCTTCCATCGCATCAATATTTATTAGTACTTCATAAGCATACTTAGCATTAAATTCTTCAGTACAATCTTTAATTATTTTAGATCCAGCAAGGGCAGTTTCAAGTTCGATAGCTCTTTTATTTACGAGAATTTCACTTGCATATTCGGCATTAAATTCTTTTTTACAGTTTTTAATTATTTCAGATCCGAGAATCGATATTTTTCCCTCGATAGCATAGCGATTTTTTAGAACATAACTTGCATACTTAGCATTAAACCATTTCTTGCAGTCCTTTATTAACTTAGCAAGTTCAATAGCCTTTCCAGACTCGATGATATTTTTATCAGTTAGAATATTACTCATGTATTTGGCATTAAATTGTCTCGAGCAATCACTAATCATCCTCGCTCCAAAAAGGGCTACTCCAGACTTGATGGAGTTTGGGTCGGTAAGTACATATTTAGCGTATTCAGCAACAAAATCTTTTCGAATGTTTTTGATAATTTCTGCTCCCGGAATGGCAATACGCCCTTTGATAGCATTTTTATCTGTCAAAACAGAGTACACAGCATGTGATATTACCGGTTCTTTGCTTCTTGTCTCGCTCATTATTTGTAATGCTGTTAAGGTATCTTTGATACTATCATAATCGGCAAGGGCAACATTAACATATTGAAAGAACGTATCGCTACCTTTGATACTTTTAATTTTTATTAGTTTATCTAATATTTTTTCATCTTTACTTAATAGTTTCTTAATATCTTCTTCATTTAGATGGCAGTTTTGCATAAACGATATTAAAATATATAAATTTCCTTTTTTCATAATTTTTCTTCACCTGTTATTATGGTAATGGATATTTTATTATTTGTCAATTACTTTAGTAATATTAATAGAAAGAAGATAGATATGACGTCAGAAGATTATTAGTTTTTTCAAGTCTTATAGTAGAGTTTTTTTAATACTAGATGTGTACTTTAAAAGTTCCATATTTATAAATGGAACTTTTAAAGGAATTAATCGCATAAATCTTTAATAGCTCTCGTTACGATTATCTTACCGTATCTGTAACTTAGAGATCCCTGCTGGTAGGCAATATAAGGTGGTCTAAGCGGTCCATCGCAAGATAATTCTATCGAACTACCTTGAGTAAAACTACCGGAAGCCATAATGATTTTGTCTTCATAACCAGGCATATCGGATGGTTCAATGATAGCATTAGAGTCAATTTTGGAATTAGACTGAATACTTCGGACATATTTTATTAGTTTTTCACTATCTTCAAAAATTATGTTTTGAACGATATCAACCCTCTCATCATCATATTTAGGACTTACTTTGTATCCTAACTTTTCGAAGACATAGGCTGTATAAATAGAAGTTTTAAGAGCGTTTGCGACGACCATCGGAGATAAATATAATCCTTCTAAAATACTTTTGTTCTGACCGAGAGAAGGTCCAACTTCGAAATCTTGCCCGGGAACGTTTAGTCTTTCGGCACATAATTTTACTAAGTCCTCGCGCCCGACTATATAACCTCCATTGGGAGCAATTCCTCCTCCGAGATTCTTGATAAGAGATCCTGCACAAATATCGACTCCTACTTCGGTCGGCTCTCTACTACTGACTAATTCACAGTAACAGTTATCGACCATGATTATTACATTTTTATCGACTTCTTTAATAGTCTTTACGACCTTGGCTATTTTATCGATACTTAAACTTTCTCTTACCGAGTACCCTTTGCTTCGCTGAATGGTAATCATTTTGATTTTTTCTTCCTGGAGAATATCTTTTATTTTTTGGTAATCGAAGTCATTGTCTTTTAGTTCTACTTCGAGATATTTGATATTAAAGGACTTTAGGGAAGAAGAATTATCGTTAAAACCGATTACTGAATCTAGTGTATCATAAGGCTTACCGGAAATTGATAAAAGGGTATCGCCCGGTCTTAAAAGAGCAAAGAAAGTCGTTGCAATTGCGTGCGTTCCCGAGATAAACTGACTTCGAACGAGAGATGATTCGGCCTTAAAGATGGACGCAAATACTTTTTCGATTTTATCTCTTCCAAGGTCATTGTATCCATATCCAGTTGTACTATTAAAGTCAGTCTCACAGATATTGTTTGTAATAAAAGCATCTAATATTTTTTCACTATTTTTTTCTTCGATTTGATCGATTTTTTGAAATATTTTTTCTAAGTCTCGGCTCGAAGAAGCGATTATTTTATCTAACATTTTTGACCTCCATCTATTCGAATAATGCTATCGTTTATGTAGCTTGATTTATCGCTTACAAGAAAGGAAACTAAGTCCGCTACTTCGTGGGGATTAGCAAAACGGCCTAGTAATATTTTATCTTCTTCTTGTTTTTTGAATTTGGCACTTAACTCTGAGTTCATTTCGGTATCAACCCATCCTGGACAGATGGTATTTACTCTGACATAAGGAGCAAAATAAGTAGCTAAATTATGAGACAAATTTATAAGTCCGGCTTTTGAAGCGTCGTAATCGATGCTTTCTGGGTAACAAGTATCAATACCATTAGTAGAACTGATATTTAAAATAATACCCTCTTTTTCTTCGTACATTTTAGTACCAATTTTCTTACTTAAAAGAAATGGCGCTATTAAGTTTACTTCTAATGTTTTGACAAAGTTTTCTTTGGTTTTGTCTTCGAACATCGTATCGATAGCAAGACCAGCATTATTTATTAGAATATCTATTTTAGAATAATGGTTATAGATGTCATCTAGCATATCATCTATTTCTTTTTCACTAGTTAAGTCGGCATGGATCATAAGAAAATCTCTATGGTACTTTTTATCTAACTCTTCTTTTAATTTTTTAGCATTATCATAATTATTGTTATAATGAATTATAACTTGGTAATCACTTGCAAGATTTCTTGCGATTTCTCTTCCAATACCGGAAGATGCTCCGGTTACTAAAA
>CANQKK010000045.1 GCA_947624475.1 uncultured Bacilli bacterium | reverse complement strand
CCATCAAGAGTTAATTCTCCACCATTATAGGCTTGTGCTCCATATTTATGAGCGCCACTTAATGTAAGACCCTTTAATGTAACTTTTGCTCCAGTGTCTTTAGCAGTAATTAAAGTACCATTGTTACCACTATCTGCAAACCCTTCAGCGGCTGAAATAGTATATGATCCTTGACCATCGATAGTTACTGTTTTACCAGTAATTTCTATTGGAGCGCTTAATTCAATATCTTCTCCTAATGTAATGGTATCACAGTTACCACTTAAAGCAGCTTTTAAGCCATCTTGACCTTTTACATCTTTACAAATATTCTCATCAGCTTTAGCACTTACCATTGGTACTAATGCTATGCAAAGAAGTAAAATAAAACTAAATAATTTTTTCATTTTCAATCATCCTTTCTTAAAAAATATTTTTAAGTTTTCTTCTCCTTTCCATATATTATTATATATATATATATATAATTGTCAAGTATTTTATGATGCGTTTTACATGAAAATTTACTTTCTAGATTTATTCTATATTTTTACCCAATACATTTTATTTTCTTTAAATAAATAGGTTATTTTACCTATATCACAGAGATATGATAAATATGATCTTATAGTACTGCCGACAAGAACATATTGATTAGGATTTATATTTATTTGATAATCATCAAAGATCTTCTTTAAAATATCTTCAAATGTTACTTGTTTATCACAGATATTATATACTTTATCTAAATTATCTTCGATTACTTTTCTATTTAGTTTAATTAAATTTTTAATATTATCTGTAACTTCAACATGAGATGGAATATATAATTTACCATTTAAAGTATCTAAATAATCTAAAGTATTTAAGTATTCTTGAATATTATAGATAAAAAAGAAAGGATACTTTAAGATTGTCTCTTCACTAAATAGAGAATCTCCTAAAAAGTAAATATCATCACTTGTTCTTATACCGATCATATCAAAAAAATGTCCTCGTAAGTGGAAATATTCTAAACCATCTGGTATATTATTTTCGATTGGTATAACTTTTGATTCTTTAGCTAAAAGAAATTTATTTTGAAGTTCTTTAAAGGGATAACCACCATACAAAAAAGATGGTTCAATAATGGGATATTGCGTTATTGCTTTTTCAATACCAAAACCAAAAATAGGACATCCTGTTCGATCTTGAATAATTTTATTACCGCCAATATGATCAGCATTAGAATGAGTATTTATTATACCTTTGACTTTAAAGCCTTCCTCTTCTATTATCTTTAATATTTTTCTTCCAGCATCTTTATCGTTTCCTGTATCTATTAAATAAACATTTACATCATCTACTTTATATACTCCAATATTTGTATGATTTTTAATATAATAAGTTTTCTCTCCTACTTTTATTAATTCCATATATTCATCTCACTTTCAAACTAATTTCATTATATCATCGATAGTTTTTAATGTAAACTATTTATAAAATCTTTGCTGTAAAAAAGACTGTTTTTTTAAACAGTCTTTTTATTTGGAAAATTGGAATTAATTTTTACTTAAGCATTTTCTTTTCTTAATTTTTTATATGCTATTCCTAAGCCTAATAAGCTAACAATTGTAGTACCAATAAACATTACAATATTATCACCTGTTTTTGGTGGGTTTATACTAGTTGCTACTTCGTCGACATAGGCAATAACATATTTTGAAAATTTATCTGATGCAAATATTAGAGAACTTCCATCTTCAGAAAGACTAGCATCTAGTTTTTCAATCTTGCCATCATGTTCTCTTAGAATATAGAACTTTCTTTTATATCCATCAGCTATTTCTGGTAATTCTGGTAATTTGACAGTCAAGGTTATAACATCTGTTAACTCTGTTAAATAAGTTTCTTTATCTGCTACTTTTAATAGAATTGATACATCAAAGAAATCAGTAACTGTTGAACCTTCAATAACACTTTCAAATTTTTTAATCTCCTCATTTGTAGCGGTTACTTTACTAGTTTCAAGTTCGATTATAGCATCATTATTTTCTAGTAATTTTTTAATTTCTGGATCTTTGATATTTCCTAAACTGCCTTTTATAACATCGCTAGCATTACTGTCGACAACGACATTTTCATCTTTTAATTCTGGTACGACACTCAATTCTGGTGTACTATATACTTTTACGCCATCTGTCACTTGAACATTACAGAACCAAATCCATCTAACAGATACTTTATCTGCTCCTACTGGTTGTGATTCCTTTCCATTTTCTATTTTACTATCGATACCACGAACATCAGGTCCTGTAAATTTATCGTCAATTTTAAATGTTTCTGCTTTTAATGTTGTTCCATCTGCTTTCTTTACGGCAAAAGTAACAGAACTGCTACCATTATCTTTAAAAAGTTTCCAATAATATGTATATATGCCATCTTCTGTAACATCAACCACAAAATCTGTTCCGTGAACATTAATTTTTACATTTTTTCCATCAACGTTTTGAGCCATTACATTAATTTCATTAACATATTTTCCTTCAGTATCTTTTAAAGATAATGAAACTTCAAAAAATTCTCCATTAGGAATCTTATTTGGTCCAAGACCTATTTGTAATTCCTCTTCGATACTATCTGCAATAGTAGTATCTCCACCTTCAACGTAAGGACCTATTTTCATTCCTTGCCATTTTGTAGAACCACTATTTTCATTACCTTTAATAATAGTTTCTGTTGTCGATTCGCCTTTCTCTACTGAACCAGCATTGCAACTATCCCCATCACATTCAGATGTAGGCATAGTTGTCTTCCAATTTTCTTTTTTGTAATTTGTCGTCGAGGCTAAAGTTTTAATTGGCATAGAACTTAACATTAACACTCCACAAATTACAACTCCAAATATTTTTTCAATTTTTTTCATTCTCATTCTTCTCCTTTCTATATACCATTATATATATTGTCAAGGTATTTTATGGCACTTTACATAAAAGTGTGATTAATTTATGATAATGTAATAAGAGTTAGTATTTGATCTTGTTTCAAAACTAATGTATTACGTGGCAAAATGAGAAAGGTTTAATTTAAAGAGTCTAAAAAGTTAGACTTTTACTCATTATATCTTGAATATTTCGAAGAAATATCGTAAATATATCAGCCTTTTTAACACTTTTACTTACTGTTGCATCGATCGTCGAAATTATTTTTCCATCTTCAATTATATCGATAGTCCCTACTTTATCTCCTTTATTTATAGGAGCAACTACTTTATTAATTTTGGCTTGGTAGGTAATATTTCTCTCGGCATCAGTTTTTTTACTTAGAATAGTTATAGCATTTTTAGGAACGATATTTATTTCTTTTTCTGTTCCAAGTTCTACTTTTACTTTTTTTATTTTTGTATTTTCACTTACAATACTCTTTACCATATATATATTAAAGCCATAGTCTAACATTTTTGTAGTATCGGCACTTCTCTTAGTACTGTCAGGTTCGTTCATAACGACGGTAATAAGACGCATATTTTCTTTTTTAGCAGTAGCAGTAAGACAGTAGCCTGCGGTATCAGTAAATCCGGTTTTTAAGCCATCGACTCCATTATAGAACTTTACTAATCTATTAGTATTGACAAGCCAAAAAGGATTATTACTATCTTTTCGTAAGTACTCTTCATATGTTCCTGTAAACTCTAATATTTTCTCGTGCTTTACTAACTCTTTGGCTATTTGAGCCATATCGTAGGCACTCGAGTAATGATTATCGATGTCGAGGCCGGTTGCATTAGAAAAATGTGTGTTTTTAAGACCTAAATCTTTGGCTTTTTCGTTCATTTTTTTAACAAAGGCCTCTTCGGTACCCGCTATTCTTTCTGCTACGGCGACGGTAGCATCATTGCCTGAACCGATAGCAATTCCCTTTAGCATTTCTGTCAGAGTCATTTTTTCACCAGGCTCTAAGAAAATTTGACTTCCTCCCATACTGGCAGCATACTCGGAAGCAGTTATCTTCTCGTCTAATTTTAAATTTCCTTTGTCAATTTCTTCCATGATAAGGAGCATACTCATCATCTTCGTCATCGAAGCAGGGGCTAATCTTTCGTTGGCATTTTTTTGAAATAGGATTTCACCTGTCGAAGATTCGATCATAATTGCCGATGTAGCATTTGGTGCTAGGTCTTCGATTTCCTCTGCTCTGATAGTAGGAACAAAAAGAAATATAAAAATTAATATTAGTATTTTTTTCACTTTTATCACCTAATAAAGGCTATGCTAGATATTTGTTTTTATTCTCCGTATCAGTTAATTTTTTACTAATTAAATGGCCTATATGAGGTCATCATTTTTAATAATAAAGATATTTTTATCTTTGTAGAAAGCAAAGAAGACTTCATCTAATCTAATATTTTTTTTATCTAATAGATTATATACCCATTTTTTATCTTTCTTTAAGTGTTTGATAGTATCTTCTTGAATGTCGCCATCTAATATAAGTGGTAGTGGTAGCGGACTTTTACTCTTGGAATATGGAAAAACCGATAGCGAACCATTGCTTTCGAGAACGGCGTATTCGATCTCTTCGATACTACGGTATCCTTTTTCTCTTATTTGAACGAGAAGGTCATCTAAGTTGTACCTCTGTTTTAACATTTCGTTATAGTTTATTCTTCCTCCTTTTATTACGACGGATGGATTACCGTCTAAAAAGATACGAAATTTAGGTTTCTTTAAACTTACGAAAGCGAGTATAAACTGCAGAATAACTAAAATACCAATTGGTATTAGTGAGAAGAGAATCGACTTATCATAGCCTTCGATACTTATGACAGTAAGTTCTGCGATTAATAGAGAGACTATTAAATCGATGATACTAAGTTGCCCTATTTCTCTCTTACCCATTATTCTATAAATAAAGAAAATAAAAACATAGAAGAAAATTGTTCTAAATATTACTATTATCATATTATCACCATTATAATTATGTGGGTAATGAATACTTTTTTATACAAAAACATATTATTTATCAGGGTGAAATTATGCTAACTAATTATTTAAAGAGTTTAGTCATTACGGGAAGTATTATTATTGGTAGTGCTATTATTATGACGATATTTAATTATTTTAATATTTTAAATGGTACTGCTCTCAAGATTATCGAAATTTTAATTCCAATTATTGCTATCTTTTCAGGAGGTTACTTAATTGGAAAAGTATCTTCGAAGAGAGGATATATCGAGGGAATTAAGTACGGTGCTATTTGGATTATTATCTTGCTTATTTTTAATCTAATTATTAAAGATACGACGTTATTTGACTTTATTTATTTTTTAATTTTACTTTTATTTTCAACTTTAGCATCGATGATAGGTATCAATAAAAAGAGTAAGTAAAAAGGCCCTTAGTTAGGCCTTTATTTATTGTTATAGATAATTAGATTATGCTGGGCTCTAGTTGCCGATACATAATAGAGGTATTTATCTTTATCAGTAAACTTGTTATCTTCTCTCGTATATATTATGACAGAATCAAATTCGAGACCTTTAGCAATATATGATGGAACGACGACGAGTTGTCTTTTAATATGACTAAAGTCGTCGATTAGAGTAATATCATAATCGTCTTTTAATAGATTGTATACTTCTTCGGCTTCACTATCGTCTTTGGTAATTATTGCAATTGATTTTGATTTTGTCTTTAACATTTCGATATCTTTTGCAAAATCTTCTTTTTTGACATTATCTCTTACTATTACATCGCTGGCACTTTGATTTCTAATAGCACTGACATGTTTTAAGTTTAGAATTTTATTTGTAAAATCAATTATCTTATCGGTCGAACGATAGGTCTTTTGTAGAGTTATATACTTTGATGACGAAAATAATTCCAATAAGTCTTCGAGAGAGTTATATTTGTAATAGGGATTAATTGTCTGATTAGTGTCACCTAGAATAGTATAACTTGCGGTCTTAAATGTTTTTTTAATAATTAGATACTCTAGTTTATTATAGTCTTGGGCTTCATCGATTACGACTTGTTTTATGACATGGTTAGTATTAAAGCCGAGGAGCAAACTTTTTATATAGAGGTAGATGATAGCATCTTCATAGTATAAATAACTATCTTTGATAGTAGAATCATATTTACTATATTTACTATGATAGAAATTTTTAAAGATTTTTTTACTATCTAGATTGATATTTAATAACTCTTTTAATTTCTTTTCGATACTGCTGGTATTTTTCTCGCTTCCTTTATAGTTATTATAAGAGATATAACGAGCCATTTCATGGATTCTTTCAAATAGTGGAAATTTATCATATTTATGTTTTAGCATTCGATTTAATTCGTCCTTACTAATTTCGATAAAATTATCGTACGTAAAATCTGAAATAAACTTGATTTCTTCTAAAAGATTATTTACGTAGGCATCGATATCTTTAATTACTTCGTCGGATTGCTTATATTTAATGACTTGGACGTCATCTACTTCTTTTCGGTAATACCTCGATATGAACTTAGTCATATTTTCAATATTTTTGTATTCGGGAAGATTTTGACATAGTAAATCGTAGAAGGTCATGTTGTAGGTATTATCTTCTCCTAGTTCGGGAAGAACACCGGAAATGTATTCGGAGAAGACTTTATTTGGCGTAAATATTACGATATTATTTGATGTTAAATTAGGAATTCGGTAGAGTAAAAAGGCGACGCGGTGGAGGGCAACAGAAGTTTTACCAGAACCGGCAATTCCCTCGACGATGAGGTTTTTATCTTTGGTATTTCTAATATATGGAATTCTATATCTTCTGTTAGTACCTTTTCTCTTTTTTCTTTTTCTCTTATGTTCCATACTGTATGGAATTTTTCAATATCTTTTAGTTCTTGTATTTTATAATCTGCTATTAATATTCCAATACATGGTTTTAGTATTTCATAATTATTTCCTCTAT
>CANQKK010000044.1 GCA_947624475.1 uncultured Bacilli bacterium | reverse complement strand
GATGCACTTCTACAGGTATTCCTCGACCATCATCTTTAACAGTAATCGAGTTATCTTTATTAATAATAACCTCAATATTTTTACAGTAGCCCGCAAGTGCTTCATCGATAGCATTATCAACTATTTCCCAAACTAAATGATGAAGTCCTTTAACATCAGTAGTACCAATATACATACCTGGTCTTTTTCTTACCGCTTCAAGTCCTTCTAAAACTTGAATATCAGAGGCATCATAATGTTCATTATTATTCATTTTTCTAATCATTCCTTCCTGCTTGAAATTATTTCCCGGGAAATAATTTTTCCATTCTCTATTACATAAACATTTGCATTTTTTCTTGTATTTTCATCAATATTTTTAATATCAGTAGTAGTAATAATAGTCTGAACTTTATTATTATCTAGATATTTTAAAATATTATTTCTTTTATTAATATCAAGTTCACTGAAGATATCATCTAAAAGTAATATTGGATTATCGGAAGTAATATTTCCAAATAAAATAACTTCAGACAACTTAAGCGAAAGAATTGCACTTCTTATTTGTCCTTGTGAACCATACAAAGATAGATTTTTACCTTCTAGAGTAAAATAAAAATCATCTCTATTTGGTCCAATAAGTGTCATCTTGTATAACAATTCCTTATTCAAGTTCTTATCTAATCGACTAATTAAAGATTTTTTAATATTTTTATTATCTTTTTCAACATTAACATTAGAAACATAAGAAATCTTAATATTATCAATTCCTACTATTCCAGAAAAAACATCTCCAATATAAGAATTTATATCATCTATATATTTTTTACGGTAATTATATATATCTACCGATAAAGATACATATTTATCATTTAATATTTTCAAATAGTCCATATCACTATTTTTACTTGTATTAATAATCTTTAAAAACTCATTTCTCTGTCGTAATATAATATTATAATCACTTAGAAGTTTTAAATATTTTTTATTTATCTGACTAATTTGAATATTTAAATATCTCCTTCTCGAAGACGGACTCTCTTTAATCATTCTAACAGAATCAGAACTGAAGATAACGACGTTCATCTTCGATATGTAATCACTTAATTTTTTTATTTCTTTATCATTAATCTTAACTATTTTACCATTTTCATTTAAAATAATAGCAAGATTATCTTCAAAATTTTTTCCTCTCAATAGTCCTTTAATCGAAGAAAATTTGTTATTAAATTTAATTAAACTTTTGTCATTTATTGGTAAAAAAGATTTTGTAACAGCAAGTACATAAATAGCTTCTAGTAAATTTGTCTTTCCTTGGGCATTATCTCCAATTATAATATTTAAATTATTATTAAATTCTATCTCCAAATTATCATAATTCCGATAATTTACTAATTTAATTTTATTAATTTCCATTTAAAAAGTATTTTTCTGCCCATATTTCACCCTTACTTTTTTTATGTACCCCTACACATATATAATTATATCATAAAACAACCTAAAAAAAAAGAGAAATAAACCTATTTATTCTCTTTTTTTATATTTTTTTACTCAAAAAACTACTTATATAAAATTACTAACAATCTTTTTTTAATTTTAGACTATTAATAAACTTTTCTATTTTTATACATTTCGTAATTTGATTATCAATAGTAGTAAATGACGCACTAATTTTAAGAATCTTTCCGCCTTTAAAATATATTCTCGTATAATCATTTTCTTCCACATATCTATCGACATTATTATAGGAAATCCAAATACAATTTTTCGAATTAGGCGAAGTAGTCGGAAAGAATATCAAATTATCATATTCTGATACAATAATTGGTGTCTTTATATAATAATTAAAATTATCAATAATAAATTGTCTTTGTATATCATAAGAATGACCATAAATTTTGCAGCACCTCTTTAAAAATTTTAAACAACTCATACCGACAGATACCTTTTTATTCTTTTCAATTATCAATACTCTATTTGTTTTTTCGTCATCTTGAGTAAAACATAAAACATCTTCATTCAAAATATAACTATCCATAAAAATCCCCCCTTTCCACATATAAAAATATGTATTTTTTATTAGAACACAAAATAATGTCGAAAAAAGTTGAATTTTGTCGAAATAATATTAAAATTCTTTTTTTTTACACAATTACTCATAAAAAAAAAGAAAAATAATGTTTTCCTTATATCAATAATATTTTTTAGTATATTTATTTTCCTTTTTTATCTTTTATTTTACATCATCTATAATTTCATCTCTATAGGAATTATGTTCCTTTTTTTAACTTTCATTTTTAGAAAATTTTTCTTTCTATTTAAATAACAACAATCTTTAGTAATCTTTTATCTTTTTCGCAATAAAATGCCACTCTTTTCAAAATTTACGAAGTCTTAATAGGTAAAACAAGTTGTACTAACGAATCATCATCGTTATTCTTAATAACAATAGGAGAACTATCATTATTCATACATAAAACTATCTTTTCACTATTAAAACTCTTAATCGCATCGAGCATAAACTTCGAACTAAATGAAATACTAATTACCTTATCCGAATCTACTTCAATTTTTTCTTCAACCTTTCCAATTTCTGGTGAATTAGAAGAAATCATAAGCTCTTTCTTGTTGAGAGATAACTTAATTGTATTTTTCTCTCGATCTGAAGTAAGAAGAGATGCCCTATCTATCATATTAAACAAATCATTAAAAGAGCATTCTAGTTCTGTATTAAAATCATTAGGTATAATATTCGAAGTAGTCGGATATGTACCACTTAGAAGTCGCGATAAAAATACCGTCTTTTTATATTTAAATAAAACTTTATTACTAAATAAATGAAGTTCTAAAGTACCATCATCCTCATCTAGCATCTTTGTAAGTTCAAGTAAATTCTTACCAGGAATAATAATATTAATATCATTTTCAATATTATGATCAATTTCCACAACTTTTCTAGCAAGTCTATAAGAATCAGTAGCAAGTACCTCTAACTTATTTCCAGTAATCAAGAAATTAATTCCTGTAAGAAGAGGTCTTGTTTCATTTTGTGAAGTAGCAATTACAGTCTGATTAATAATATCCTTAAAAACACTATTTTTAATAACAATTGGTTCCTTTGTCTCATCTAAATCTAAATTTGGAAATTCATTAGGATTGATTCCATTTAAATTAAATTCAGTATTCTCAGTACTAATAATAAGTTTAAAACCATCTATTACCTCAAAAGAAATATCTGTGTTAGGCAGTTTCCTAATAATTTCTACAATATACTTACCACCAATAACAATACTACCAATTTCCGATACCTCTGTTAAATCTTCTTTACTAATAAAAGATCTAATAGAAACATCAGTATCACTAGCGGACAAATATAATCCATCTTCCATCATATCAAATTTAATACCTGTTAATATTGGAATTAAATTCTTTGCACTAATTGCTCTTGATGTATTATTTAAGTTTTCTAACAAAATATCTTTCTTAACAACAAATTTCATATTTTATCATCTACCTTCCTTTTATTATATAATTATTATTATGCTATTGATAATGTTGAAATCTAACATTATCTCTTATTTTATATACCTTTCTTCATCAACAATCCATGTTGATAACCCCTAATTTATCCACTACTGTATTTTTATATCTTCGCTTTTAATTCATCTATCACCGTCTTAAGTTGATAATTAGTTTTCAAATCCTTTTCTATCTTTTGATATGCGCTGATAATTGTAGAATGATCTCTACCTCCAAAGTAAGTACCCATCTTTTGAAATGACTCGTTAGTCATAATTCGGCACAGATATATTGCAATTTGCCGTGGATAATTAATATCCTTACTCCTTTTTTTTCCTTTTAGTGCGTCAATATCAATCTTAAAATACTCACATACAATTCTCTGAATTCGATGAACATCATTTTTATAAACACTTCTATCACTAACTTTATCCTTAAGAGCCTCGATAGCCACATCCAAGGTTATTTGTCCTTTATTCATCATAAGAGCATATGCAAATACTCTCGTAATGGCGCCCTCTAATTGTCTGACGTCCGAATCATTAATATTTGCAATATATTCTATAACTTCAATAGGAATATCATCAGCACACTCTTGATGGGCTATTTTTTTCTTAATGATATTTACACGTAAATCAAAATCCGGAGGTGTAATATTAGCAGTAAGTCCCCAATTAAATCTCGTAATAAGCCTATTTTCTAACATTTTAAGGTCATCTACCGATCTATCAGAAGCAATAATAATCTGCTTATTAGAGTCGTGCAGTTGATTAAAAGTGTGGAAAAATTCTTCCTGTCCTTTAGTAGCGGTTCCTAGAAACTGAATATCATCAATTATAAGAACATCGATATTTCGATATTTACTCTTAAAAGAATCAATTTTATCAAATCCAGTTTTATCATTATTTCTAACCGCATATATATAGTCATTTACAAATTGTTCACTAGAGACATATAGAACCTTTTTATTAGAGTTATCAATAATATAATTACCTATCGAATGCATAAGATGCGTTTTACCAAGACCACTTTTACCATATAGAAATAAAGGATTATACGCTTTACCAGGTTTTTCGGCAACTGCTCTTGCAGCAGTAAAAGCAAACCTATTAGAATCTCCCACAATAAAGTTGTCAAATGTATATTCACCTTTCAAATTAGCACTATTTTTATCTTGATAAGGAACACCAGATGAAGTATTATTATCAATTTCCAATACATCATTACTTTCCACATCTTCTGTTATTTCACTTTCTAACTTAAAAATAAATGAAAAATTAGTCCCTGTAATTGAATTAAAAATTTCTTCGATATCTTCCTTATAATTTTCCTCTAAATGTTTCTTATGAAGAGACATCGGTACCAAAACTACCGCTGTTCCATTATTTAAATTATAGAGCCTCGTATCTTTAAACCAAGTGTCATAAGAAAGAGGAGATATTCGGTCTTTAATCTTTTCCAGAAAATTATTCCAAAGTAATTCTGTATTCATATCAAAACCTCCTCAACTTCTTACAACTAAATTTCTATTAACTTTATTATATACCAAAAATAAAATTTGTCTAGTCAATTTTTTTACTTAACAGTTAAAATAACAACTTTTCAACATTTTTTCCACAATATAATACCATATCAAATAAGTAAATAAAATAGTTATCGACAATTTTTAACAAATTAATTTATAAACATGTGTAAATTTACTTATCAACAACATTGTGGATAATGTTGATAACTAAAAAAAGCCTTAAATTATAAGACTTTCTATTGATTATTTTTCCACTGTATCATCCATTTTTCAAATATACTAGCATTTGAACTATGTGGAGGAGGATCAGGTAATTCCATCTTAACAATCATCGGTATTTTCATCATTCTACCAAAGGCTACGCAAGTACCTGATTGTAATGATTTTTGTTTTTCAATAACATCACTACTTATATTAGGAACCATCTTCTCGATATATTCTAAATCACTAGGATGATTAATCTTAAATATCAAAAAATTACTACACTGCGAAATAACCGTTTCTGATAGTTCTGTCGGTCTTTGGGTAATCAAATCTAAAACGACACCAAACTTACGACCTTCCTTAGCAATTCTTTCAAATATATTATAACCCAAAATATTAATATCATTATCCCTTTGAACATATCTGTGTGCTTCTTCTAACATAAGGTGAATTGGCATACTTCCTCTTGTAGGAAGACTCTTCATAAAATTAAACAAAATTCTCGAGTACACCTTAACTAGAGCCTTAGCAAACCTATCATCAATATTCTCCAAAACAAAGTTAATTATCTGTGCTCTTTTATTATTTCCAACCAATATCAAATTAGAAACAAACTCATTTATCGTAACAAAATTTTCACATTCGAAGAACTTTCTCTGCGAACTATTAGAAATAGAATGAAGTTTTACCTTCATAGCGGTCGCCTCACTATATGATTTCTCATTTAATAGTAAACCTTCTGAAATCAATGTAAAATTAAGAGCAATTTCCAAATCATCAATAGTAAAGAAAGTCGGTACATACTCTTCATTCCATTTTGTATCATTATCGATAAATTGATTAATATACTGTGTAATTAAAACTCTCTCAGCAAATTGTCCTTGACTGTCAATTTCAAAACACTTTCTAAATTCTCTCGTATATCCGACACCTGGAACCTCGACATCCAAGTTAAGTTCTTTTGTATAGCAATCCGTAAGTATCGAGAATATCTGGTCCCTAATTCTAGCGGATACCTGGTTAGAATAAAGAACTGAAACGATAGCCTTAGCAATTAAATGATTTTTATATCTATTTGATTCTTCATCATTTTTCGCAAACAAAGATACATAAGATAACATTTTTTCAATAATCATGAGTTGTGAATACTCCGAAACATCCAAAATATTAGCATAATCATCTACCGACATAAGCCAAAGAGGTAGTTTCAAAATATTTTCACTTTTACTAACATCAGTAGTAAACATTTTATAATTAAAATTGAAATTATAATTATTGATAGAACTAAAAGCATTATCATATTCATCAGTATTATTAAATATAAAAATAACACTATTAAAAGGAATATAATCCTTCATAGTAAACAAATTCTGAACTAATCTTGAAACACCATAAGTTTTACCAGAACCGGTATTACCAAAAATAGCACTATGATTACTCCACATTTCATCGATATTAATCTTAATAGGACTATTATTATATAAAGGAGAAAGCCCCAGCATCATTGCGGTTTTATCATTATAACCAGTAAGTTCAGCCAGTTCATTAGCATTAATAATTCTAATTTTAGCAGATGTACTAGGTTTTCTAATAATACCATCAAAAAACTTATCTCCATGAAATTCTCCAAGGAAATTAATCTTAACCTGATTGTTATTAATCTCTTCTATTTCACCTAAAATTTTCTTATTCGGCTCTTCAAAAACAACATTTAAGTTAAGTAAATCGTCAGTTACAACATTATCTATTTTAACGATAGCATAGTTTTTTGAAATAGAAATAATTTCTTTAAACATATAGGTCCCTCTCTTTACTCTAATCCTATTACAAATAAATTATATCAAATAACAAAAAAAAAAGAAAGATTTTTTTAATTTTTTTTCTTTTCGTGAAATGAAAAAGTAAATTCCAGTTTCAATATATTAATGTAGAATTTAGTCTTACATCAAATTCCAGTATGG
>CANQKK010000043.1 GCA_947624475.1 uncultured Bacilli bacterium | reverse complement strand
GATATTTATGAAAAAGAAATAAGTAGGAATACAAAGAATAAGAGAAAAATTAATAATTTTAAGAGAAATAAGATGGAGAATATTTATGATATTGTAAATATTTTGGAAAAATAGTGAAGAATATGAGATAATGTGTAATGTTATTGATAGTACTAATTATGATTATGTTAATGATAGAATAGAGAAGTTAAAAGAGGAACTTATTTTAAAAGATGGGAAGAGAATTGTTTATTAGATATTAATAATTATAAGAATGTTTATAAGTATATAGATATTTTTTAATATGATAAAAAGACTTGATATCTTGTTATTACTATGATACGCTACTTATGGTGATATTTGATGTCTATTTATATTCATATTCCTTTTTGTAATGTGATATGTACTTATTGTGATTTTTGTAAGATTTATTATAATAAGAAATATATTAGTTCTTATTTAGATAACTTAGAGAAGGAAATAAAAGAAAGATATAAGAAAGAAGTAGTTAAGACAATATATATTGGAGGGGGTACTCCTACTTCTTTATCTTTAGAAGAACTTGAAAGATTACTTGAAATAACTACTATTTTTGATACTTATAGTGATATAGAGTTTACTATTGAATGTAATGTGGAATCGATTACGGAAAATAAATTGAAATTAATGAAAAGGTATGGGGTAAATAGGATAAGTATTGGAGTTCAATCTTTTAATGATAAGATTATTGAATTACTTGGAAGAAGTCATACTAAAGAAGAGGTATTTAATAAGATTAATTTGGTTAAGAGGTATTTTAATAATATTAATATTGATTTGATATATGCTGTTTGTGATGATATGAATATTTTAAGGGAAGATTTAAAAGATGTTATTAGTCTTAATGTTAATCATATATCTACTTATAGTTTGATAATTGAGGATCATACGATTTTAAAAGTACGGGGTTTTGAGAATATAGAGGAAGATATTGACTTTGAGATGTATAATTATATTGAAAGAACTTTAGAAGAAAATGGTTATATTCATTATGAAATTAGTAACTATGCTAAGAGGGGATATGAGTCAAGGCATAACTTGACTTATTGGAATAATTTTGAATACTATGGATTTGGGCTATCTAGTACTAGTTATATTAGTGGGGTAAGAAGGGTTAATACGAAAAATTTACGTAAGTATTTAAAGGGAGAGTATTTGGATTTTCAAGAGAGGGAAGATAAAAAGAGAATAATGGAAAATGAAGTGATGTTAGGTCTTAGAAAATTAGAGGGAATAGATACTTTATCTTTTAGAGAAAAATATGGTATTTCTTTGGAAGAGGAATTTGATATTGATACTTTAATAGATGATGGATATTTGGAAAAAGATGGTAACTGTATTCGAATAAGTAAGAAATATATGTATGTATCTAATGAGATAATAGTTAGAATGATTAATTGACATATTATTTTAAATAATTTATAATTAGGATGTGGAGGATAAATGATGGAGAAGTTTATTAAGTTGATTACAAATCAGAAACTTTATTTACCTATTATTTATATAGTAGTAGGTTTTATTTTATATGGTATTATATCTAGTATTGTTACAAAGATTACTTCGAAGTATAAAACTAGTGGTAAGGATAAGAGGAAAGGAACAATTATATCTTTAATACGTAGTGTTATTAAGTATTTGATAATGATATTTGTCGTACTTGGTATTTTGAGTTTATATGGGGTTAATACAACTAGTATAATTGCTTCTTTGGGTATCTTTGCAGCGGTTATTGGTCTTGCTTTTCAAGATATTTTGAAAGATTTACTTGCGGGAATTACAATAATTTTTGATAATAAGTATGCGGTTGGGGATACGATAGAAATTAATGGATTTAAGGGAGTTGTTATTTCTCTTGGACTTAGAACGACGAAGATAAAGGCTTTCTCGGGAGAAGTTAAGTGTATTGGGAATTCTTCTTTTACGGAGGTTATTAATTATAATTTATCTAATGCTGACTTGTTTCTTAAACTTAATGTGTCTTATAATACGGATATTGATAAACTGGAGAAAGTACTCGAGAGTATGCGTGATGAGATAATGGGAATTGATAATGTTAAGGATTATAAACTTTTAGGGGTAGATGAATTTGGTAGTTCTTCGATTGTATACGTAGTGGATATTACTTGTAGTGCAATGACTAATGTGGCAGTAAAGAGGTCCGCTCTTAAGAAGATAAAGAAGAGATTTGATAAGGAGGGAATTAATATACCTTATACGACGGTGGATATTAATATAAGAAAGTAGTGGTAAGATGGATAAGGTAAGTTATTTTGAAAGGGAGTATAAATATATAAAGGATAGTAAGAAGAGAGAAGATATTAAGTATTTAGTTAGTAATCTTCCTGATTATTTCTTTGAAATACCGGCTTCTTCGACAGGTAAGTATCATCCTTCTTATGCTCTAGGGGATCATGGACTTGTAAGACATACTAAAGTAGCAGTTAGAATTGGTGCTGAACTTTTATCTAATCCGGGGATTAATAATTTTAAGGCTAATGAAAAGGATATAATTATTATGGCTCTTATTTTACATGATGGATTTAAGTGCGGAAAAATAAAGGAAAAATATACGAGGTTCGATCATCCTCTTCTTTCGGCTTCTTTTGTTAGGGAAAATAAGGATAAGTTATCTCTTTCTTCAAATGAGGTAGAACTTCTTGCGAGGGTAATCGAGTCACATATGGGAATATGGAATAAGGACTTTAATGATAATGAAGTTACACCAGTACCTAAGGATAAATACGAGAGATTTGTCCATATGTGTGATTACTTGGCAAGTAGAAAAGTTATTAATATTATTTTTGATGGTAATGATATCGAAAACTGACTTCTAATGGGGGTCATTTTTTCATATTATTATTGTAGGTGAATAGTAATATGAAAGTTAGATATTTTTTACTTCCGATAGTGATTATTTCAGTAATGGTACTAGTTATTAAAAGTAATAGAGAAGTGGTAAACAAGGAAATTGTCTTTAATGACAGTGATATTAATTATCCTTTTTTTAATGATAGTAAGATAGATAATTATATTAATTCTTATCTTAATGATTATATAGATAGAGATGGTACTTTTATCGACTATGATTATTTTGATGATAGGGGTAAATATTATCTTACTTTTTATAAGAATATTTTAAAAGATAAAAGCCTAGTCAGTAGTAGGGATTCTTTTGTTATCGATACTGCTAGTGGGAAAGTTGATAGGACAGATACTAACTATGAATTTGACTTTGTAAATTATAAGAAGAGTACTTCAGGTAGTAAGTTAGTTGCTCTTACTTTTGATGATGGACCTAACTATAATACGAAGAGGATTTTAGATATTTTGGAGAAGTATGATGCTAAGGCAACTTTTTTTGTTCTTGGAAGTAAAATTAAAGGAAACGAGAATACTTTGAAGAGAATGAAAAGTCTTGGTATGGAGATAGGGAATCATACTTTTAATCATCTTTTACTTACGAAATATAAAGATGAAGTAGTAAAGAGAGAAATTTCTTCGACGAGTGATTTGATTTTTGAAGTTACGGGAAGGAGACCTAGGATTCTTAGACCTAGTTATGGGTCATCGAATAGGAGGATAAAAAGGTTATCTAATGCACCAATTATTATATGGAATATTGATACTTTGGACTGGAAATATCATAATTCAAAGAGAATAGTAAGTAGAACGTTAAATAAAATACAAGATGGAGATATCGTACTTATGCACGATATTTATAGTGCGACGGCGAATGCGGTTAATAATTTGATTCCTGCTCTTAAATCGATGGGGTATTCTTTTGTAACTGTATCAGAACTATTTTATGCTAAAGAAGTAGAACTGAAAAAGGGAGGGGTATATGGTTTTGCAAGATAACTATATGTTTTTTTAGATATATTTTGAAATGATTTATTAAAATAGCAATATTACAGTGATTTTGCTATTTTTCTTTACATTTTTGATAATTTATGCTATCATATTTCCACAAGTGAAAAAATGGCTTTTATATAAATAAAAAAGGAGAGTACTATAGATGAAAGAAGCTACAGGACAAGAGGATAATACTTCTATTATTAGACAAATGATTACTAAACAGATAATTATTTCAAAGTTAAAAAAAGAATTTAAGATAGTTGAAGATATTATTTTAGGAAATGATAAAATTTTATGCTTTGTAAGTAATAAAAAACTTCAAAATTATTTGGATAAAAATAGTAGTATTTGTATTTCTTACAAGGGATTAGTGCCAATATATTTTTTGTTTAGTGATTCTAAATTTCCTAATGGTTTAGAGATGATACTTCAAAGTAATCTTTGTGATGATAAGGGTAACATCAATGTTAATTTTTATGACTGCTCTTTTGGTAATCAAGTTAAAATTAGTAATTTGAATGGGGATACTTATTTTAGTTGTAGTGAATATCAGCTTAGAAGTGAAGACGATGATACGTTTAATTTTATTGTCTCTTCGAAAAATATAATGCTCGAAGACGAAGACTTTTGGTCTTATGATAATTATGGATCTAATATGAACGCATGGTTTACTTCGGTTGGAAATGGTAGAATTACATTTGTTGATTCAAAACTAAAGGGAAATAATTTAGTTATCGAAGGGAACGGTATTACGATGTTAGATAGTGATGTTGAATCTAAGAATATGCTTATTTATTCAACTAAACTTGATAGAGTTAATAGTTTAATTGTTGGATCTAATGTCGAAATACGTGAAACTGAGGTTAATCCAAGGCAGTTTAGAAATATTTTGGCTGATAATTTTATTTATAACGACGGCAATTTTGAAGAAGTATCACTTTTGGAAGGGAAAAATTGCACTGAAGATAAAAAGAGGAAAATATTAAAGCAAAACTAAAACTTAGAGTAAGAGATTATAAAAGGCTTATTTATGCCTTTTTATTTGGTGATTTTTTTCTTTACAAAAAATTACTTTTGTTATATAATTATATTGGTTTTTTGTAAGGAGTGGTTCTATGGCCTATATCAGTAATGAGGTTATTAATGAAATTAGAAATAAAACTGATATAGTGGATGTAGTATCAAAGTATGTAAGTCTTACAAAGAAAGGGAAAAATTATATTGGCGTATGCCCTTTTCACGACGATCATTCTCCTAGTATGAGTGTTAGCCCAGAAAAACAGATATTTACTTGTTTTTCGTGTGGTGCTTCGGGAAATGTTTTTTCTTTTGTTTCGGACTTTGAAAAGATACCTTTTATCGAGGCTGTGAAACTACTTGGAGAAAAGGTTGGAATAAGTGTTTCGGGTACTACTAAAATAGAGACAAAAAAAGATGACTATCTAGAGATATACGAACTTGCTAATAAGTTTTATCAGAATAGTCTATTTACTAGTTTAGGAAAGAATGCTATTTCTTACTTAGAGGAGCGTAAGATCGATAAGAGTACAATAAAGAAGTTTGGAATAGGTCTTTCGATTCAGAAAATATCTCTTACGGATTATCTAGTGAATAAAAAATATACGATTGATAAGTTAATTGAAGTAGGGCTTACTAATGATAGTGGAAATGATATTTTCGTAAATAGAATTATGTTTCCAATATATGATTTATCTGGTAATCCTATTGCTTTTTCAGGAAGAATATATAATACTAGGGATACTTCGAAGTACATCAATACGAAAGAGACGGATAAATTTAAAAAGGGGAAAATATTATATAATTATCATCTAGCTAAAGAGCACCTTAAGAAGAATGATACGGTTATTATTATGGAGGGGCAGATGGATGTTATTAGAGCCTCTACTATTGGAATAGATAACTGTATTGCGACGATGGGGACCGCTCTTACTAAGGAACACCGAAGTATAATTAAAAATATGACTAATAATGTGGTGCTATGTTTCGACGGTGATGGGGCAGGGGAGAAGGCTACGGTTTCGGCGATCGATTTACTAGAAGATGCTGGAGTAAATATAAAGGTAGTTAGACTTCCTAATAATATGGACCCAGATGAGTATATACTAAAAGAAGGGAAAGATTCTTTTGTTAGTCAAATTGATAAGGCGATGAGTCTAATTGACTATAAGATGGAACTTTTAAAGAAAGATAAGAACCTAACTGATGTCAAAGATATATCTAGTTATATTAATAGTGCGGTTAGGGCTCTTACCTCGGTCGATGATGATATTGTCGTCGAACTTAATTTAAAGAAGATGGCCACTAGTTTTAATGTCGACTACGAAACAATTTTGAATAAATATAAGGAACTTACGAAGAAAAAGAGGCTTCCAGTAAGGAAAGAGGTAAAACAGAAAAAAACTTACGATAGGTATAGAAAAGCTGAGAATAATCTTATTTACTATATGCTCAAAGATAGTACCGTAATTAATATGGTCGATAAGAGAATTGGATATTTTCCTACCCAAAATATTCGTGATTTATCTAATGAAATTATTTACTATTTTCATAAATATGGTATAATAAATGTCGCTGATTTTATTAGTTATATATCTTTTTCAGAGGAATTATCAAATACTTTAAGAGAAATTTTAGCTATGGATATAAAAGAGGACTTTCAAATAAGGGAAATAGAAGATTATATTTTTGTCATAATGGAGTATCATAAAAAGAAGAGAATAGAAGATATGACAAAGAAGATGAAAGAAGAGAAAGATCCTTTGAAACAGGCTAAGATACTCGAAGAGATTATGGAGATAAGGGGAGTGAAGAAAAATGATACAAGAGATTAAAGATTTTGAAGAGAGAAAAGAGAATTTAATTAAAAAGGGAAAAGAACTTGGGTTTATTACTTACGAAGAGTTAGCAGAAGAATTAAAGGGACTTGAAATTGGTAGTGATTTGTTAGATGAGTTATATAATGCTATTATTGAAAATGATATTAGTATCGTATCGGAGTCTGACTTAGATGATGATTCAGAAGATGAAAGTGGAGGCTCTTTAGAGGATATTTTAAAAGATGATAATATTGCTAAAGAACTTACAATTAATGACCCAGTTAGAATGTATCTTAAGGAAATTGGTAAAATTAGTCTTTTATCACTTGAAGAAGAGGGAGAATTATCAGAGAAAATTGCTTCGGGTGATGAAATGGCTAAGAATAGGCTCGCCGAATCTAATTTACGTCTTGTAGTGTCGATAGCAAAGAGATATGTCGGAAGAGGAATGCTCTTCTTAGATTTGATACAAGAAGGTAACATCGGTCTT
>CANQKK010000042.1 GCA_947624475.1 uncultured Bacilli bacterium | reverse complement strand
TCTGTTTTAACTAACTCTTTTTTCAACCTTACCTCCTTAATTACTAAAACCATTTTATCATAAAATATTGAATATTAAAACCCGAATCATAAAAGTCCGAGTAACAATCAATCTGGTGCAAGAAAGGAGACTTGAACTCCCACGAATATATATTCACTACCCCCTCAAAGTAGCGCGTCTACCTATTCCGCCATTCTTGCAATAAATGGTGCCAAATGTAAGAATCGAACTTACATCTAAGCATTACGAGTGCCTTGTTCTACCACTGAACTAATTTGGCAATAAAATCTTTCTACTTAATTATAACATAAACAGAAAGATTATTCACTATTTTTTTACAGTTTTTCGAAAGTATCATCTATTATTGAGTATAGATATAGTTCGGTCTTTTTGTTAAATGTATTTTCAATATATTTCTTGTAACCATTTAATTGTTTTTGATACTCTGTATCACTGATATTTTTTAATTTATAATCGATTATTTTTATTTTATCATCATACTCTAACATTAAATCTATTATACCGTGATACTCGGTTTTATCTTCTTCGTAAGCAAATTCATATTCTTTATAGATATTAGCATTTTTAATATCTATTTGTTTTAGAAAATTACTGATAAAGACTTTTTCTTTTTCAGATAATAAACTGTAATTAGGATTATTAAAATCAGTAAGTTCTAGTAATTCGTGAATTTTTCGTCCATACTCTAGTTTGTTTTTTTCTTCTCTAGTTATGAGTTTAGTAATTTTTTTTGAGAACGATTTTTCTTCTTCGGTATCTTTAATTAAATGTAATTCTTCTACCTCTATCTTCGTATCTACCGTACTTATTTCTTTTTTATAATTACTTTTTTTGATGAGGTTATAGTCTTTACTTAGATTTAAAGATTCTAAATCGACGCTTTTATAGTTACTTTTAATTACACTTTCTAATGAGTATAAGATATCGGCAAATGATTTATATTTTAGTCTTGCATCGGGATCAAAAGTACTAACTTCTTCCCCATCTTTTTTTGGAAGAAGGAAAATTAGTTTTTCTTTGGCTCTCGTTAGGGCTACATAAAATAGTCTTATTCTCTCACTAATATTTTCTTTTATGTAGTTTTTGTAACTTAGATTATGATAGATAGTATTTTTTATAAATTTATCTTTGCAAGGAATAATTATTCCATAATCTTCATCATAAGAAAATTTATTTATAACATCTCTAATATTAAATTTACTATATAATCCCGCTAGGTAGCAGATATTAAATTCTAGTCCTTTAGATGAATGAATTGTCATTATTTTGGTAGTATCTTCACTTATATCATTTACTTCATATTCAATTTTCAAGTTATTTTGAATAATATCCTCTAAATATTTTTGATAGTCGTAGATAGAATAATCTAAATTGACTATATTTTCTGTTATTTCTTTTAATTTATCGATGCAAAGAATATTAGTATGGTAGTCACCGATTAAAATTAGTTTCTGATAGAAGTTATATTTATCAGTAATTATATCTAATAGACTATCGATACTTATATTATCGATATTATCAGATATTTCTTTTGATATTTTATATATTTTACTATTTTGGAAATCATTATTTTTAAAGTAGTTAAAGATCTCAGTATCGGAATAGTTAAAGAGAAAACTTCTTCCTAATGATGTGAATAACTTTTTAAATTCAGTATCTATTTCGTTATTTTTAATTTTTATTATGAGACTTATGATATTTTTGATTAGGACTACTGCTTCTCCATCAATTAAATTATTTGGTTTTACGATACTAGTATTTATATTATAATATTCAAAGATTTTTTTGAATAATTCAAAGTTTTTTCTGTTGTCAATTAAAATAGCAAAGTCTCCATAATTTACACTTCTATTTTTTTTAAGATTTTTATCGTATATTTTGTATCTATTTTCAACTTTATCCCTAATATCTTTGGCGATGATAAAGGCTTCGATTTCTTCTTTTTGGAATGGACTATCTTCTTCGTAAGTATAGACTTCAAAGTGATTATTTTGATTATTAAATCCTTCTTCATTATATGATGTATTTCCAAATATCATTTGATGAGAGGCGGTATAATCTGCTCCTCCTAGAGTATCGTCCATTATATAGTTAAAGAATAAATTGATGTTTTCGATAACTTCTTCTCGGCTTCGAAAATTTTTATTTAAGTCGATTTTTATACCGCCATTATGCCTGCTGTAATTATCGTATTTTTCTTTAAAAATATAAGGATTGGCATTACGAAAGCGATAAATTGACTGTTTGATATCGCCGACCATGTAGACGTTGTCATGGGAAATATACGAGATAAATGTCTCTTGAAGATCGTTGGTATCTTGATATTCATCGATTAGTATTTCATTTAAGTTGTTTTTTATTTCTTCTCTTACTACTTTATTTTCTCTTACGAGACGAATGGCTAGATTAGAAATATCGTGGTATTCGTAGGAGTCATACTTTTCTTTGTATGTTCGTACTTTCTTATCTAGTTTTTTAATTATATTAATTATTACTTCAATATAATCTTTGGTAAATAAAATACTTCTTCTTATATCTTCTTCTGATTCGTAATCTAGTAATTTTTTTATTTCACCGATAGTATCACTTATTTTTTCTTTATATTTTTTAGTATCTTCGGAAGTATCCTTAGTAATTCGTGGGAGAGTTAGATTGCTTATATTCTTTTTTATCTCGTCATAAGTATTACTTAGTAAGAGGGGCGTTAAAGATAATTCTAGTTTTTCTAAAAATTTGCTATCTTGAATACAACTTAAATAAGTATTAATTTTATCTATTAATAGTTTAATTTCTTCAGTATAAAGGGAAATATCCTGCGTAATTTTCTCGTCAGCAAAATATTTATTTAGGTAATTATCAAGATAAGATATTTTATCTATTTTAAGATTTAATTTATTATCTAGATTTAGAATAAAATTAGTTAGTTCCCTATCATCTTTGATAAAATAATCTTTGATTAGTGAGAGAAATTTTTTTTCTTTAGAGGTATATAATTCTTCAAAAATATCGGTTAGGGTATTTTTTTTGTATAACTCGATAATGGAACTTTCGATGATACTTATATCTTTAGATACGTTTAAGAGGTAACTGTATTTTTTGACGACCGATAAGGCGTAGGAGTCAAAGGTCGTAATATTAGCAACATCGATGTTTTTAAGTTCGCTAATTAGGTTTTCTTCTTTTAACTTTTCTTCAATTCGTTCTTTCATTTCTTTTGCGGCCATTTTAGTGAATGTTAAAATAAGGAGATTTTTAAGTGATACTCCTTTTTTTATTTTTTGTATTACTCTCTCGGTTAAGACGGCAGTTTTACCTGATCCTGCTCCGGCCGAGACGATGATACTACAGTTATCTCTCGTTATGGCTTCGTTTTGTTCTTTGGTCCAAATAGTCATAATTTTCCCTCTTATCTTTTTTTCTTTTTATTTTTGACAGTAAAACTATTGTATCCTTCAATCTGGGATATTGTCTTTTCGTGAGTTATGTAAGATAATATTTCTTCGACTTGGTTTCCTTTGAAACCTGCTAGGGTAATCGTACTATCATTTTTAATGTCATATCTAATAAAATCGATAACATTATAGATGGTACCAATATTTTCGGTAATAAGTTTATCTTCTTCTGGTGAATAATAAAATACTGTAATGTTTTCAATATTGTTTATTTTATTATAATTAAAAAGATATTTATACATTATTTACACTCTTCCTTTCTTTTTTTCTGATTCTTCATCTTCTACGTTACTTTTGTTATCCGACGGTATATTTAATTCATTTAGTGAATATAGACTTAGTAATGGTACTTCGGTAAAAAGGATAGACTTTCCCTTGCTACCGAGGGATACTGTATTACGATTAATGATTTCTTCGTAACTATCAGAATAGTTATTTACGATATCAGGTAAAAGAGCAGATAATGTCATTGTCTCTTCGTTTTTCCAAATAAAATTATTATTTACGATATCAAAGATGAGCTTAGCATTTGTTTCTACTACTACTCTCTTTCCATTTTCTTCTTTGTATATTGGACCAATGTAGACTGCTAAATCAAATAATTTAATACTTTCGCCATCATCACTTTCATATGTTAGGCATTTCTGATCCTTCTCTAGCATATTTACCCACTTCCTTTCTTTCTTCATTTATATAGTTAATATCTTCTTCTTTGCGAAAACAGATGTCTTTGTATTCGCAGTAGGCACAACTGACATTCTTTCCGTTTATTACTTTGGGATTTATTTGAAAGTCAGCATCCAAGATATCATCGATACTTTTTTGGATAATCTCGTCGGTGCCACATATTATATCATGAATTTCCTCTTTTGTTAATACTTTGCTTCGTTTGTTAAAATTTCCCTCTTTGGTCGTTTTGAGACCTTTTATTAACTGAGAGTCTTCAAAAGTTTTATCAAACTTCGATAAAATGCTTTGATTATCAACTGAATAGCCCTCGAGAAGAAGAGTCTCCTCCTTGGCTTTTTCGTAGTCTTTCTTAGAATCTAAGTTAGTAGTTAGTAATTTTTGTAAGTAAAATCCTACTACTTCAATATTTTTTAGTTTACTATTTGAAGATAAATATAAGTAGATAGGAAGTTGCATATCAATTCCATATTTTATATTGTCTAATTTGATATCTTGCGTGCCTGTCTTGTAGTCGATTACGGCTAAATAAGTAATATTATCTTCTTCTTTGTACAGTAATTTATCGATTATACCCATAAAGGTAACCTTGATATTTTTATCGTAATTTACATATATTTTTTCTTCGTATAATTTTTTGTCAAATGTTGTTAGAGAATACTGCTTTTTAATAGTCTCGATGACGAACTTTAGAAAAAATTTTTCACGACTCGTGAAGTCTCTTTCGCTTTCTAAATATTTTTTAAAATATTTTTCGATCGTAAAATCCTTATTATCGATATTAGATAGAACGTAGTGACAGACATCTCCGATAATCTTTGAGAAATCGTTTTTTATAACATTAAGTTTTAAAATATTTGCTAAGTAGTAGCGAAATTTACAGCGGTTGTAATTGTTAAGGGAAGAGTATGCAAGAGTAAGTTTATTATCTAAGTAACTATATAGGTCACTTTTTCTTATACCTTTATATTTATTGTCAAATTTGAGGTATGGTAAATCTTTATAATTATTATATAGTAGTTCTAAAGAAGAATCTTTGATATTATATTTGATAAGATTATCTAATTTTTCGGTCAGAAGAGCAAGATTTAGCATATTACTATGGGAGTAGTCAGTTTGGACTATTTCTTGGATAGGTACATCTAGTAAATCACTTTTCGTATATTTCATATTACTAGTGTATGATTTATAACTTAGAGTTAAATTCTTGATATTAGTTAGAGAGGTTATTAAGGTTTCTTTTTCGAGAATATTTAATTCTTCCGAAGTATCTAAACCTAAGATTTTTTTCTCTTTATCACTAAAGTAGTCATCATCTTTTTTGATAAGAGGGATATTTTCTTTATTAAATCCGAGAAAGAAGACGTAGTCATCATCAGTTATATAATCGTAAGGTGATACTACGTTAGTATTACTGCCTTTCAAAATAGTAGTCTTTTTTAAATCATTTTCTATTAGTTCTCGGCCACTTTCAAGATTATCTAAAAAGGTATATTTGTTTAGGATATTTATTATCTTGTCACATAGAGGACTATTTTCTATTTCTTTTAAAACGACTGGTAGATTATCTAGATTATTTAAGACTTTTTTAACAGTAGAAGATGAATAGATAGAACTACTACTGATAGTAATTGGAATATTTAGAAATTTAAAGATGCGATCTACTACTTTGGGATATTCACTTGATATTATTAGTTTGATATTTTCAATAGGAATATTGTTTTTAAGAAGAGTGCATATTTTGTTTCCGACAAAGATTACTTCGTCTTCGATTGAATTAGCATGATATATTTTCTCGATTTTGTGATTTTGGGTTTTGGGTTTTATCTCTCTATAATTATAGATCTCTAGTACTTTCTTTTGATATTTAGTAAGATAAGGATAACCATAAATAATTATCTCTTTATTATTTAAACTTTGGATAAACAAAGGATTATATTCAATTAAGTTATTTTCTTCGAGATCTTTTTTTATTTCTTTTAAGGTATCCATCTTAGGATTATTTAATTTATCGGAAATATAATAGATATTTTCTAAGTAAGTAAGTGCTGTGCTTCTTTTTATTTGATATTTTTGCATAACATGAAAGACGGCTTTTTCGTCATATGTAAAAGTAACTCTCCTTTTAAATTCTTCGAGAGAAAGAAGCTTAATATTTGCTTTGGGATTTTCTGCTCGCACTTTTTGAATAATTTTATCTTTTGTTTTATTTGGAACTAATAATATGTATTCTTTCATAATACTCCTTTACGAAATTATTATTACATAATATGAATTAAAAGTAAATGTTTTTGGTAAAATAATAATTATTATGTTTTAATACATCTTTCAATTTTTCGTCATCTTGTATAAGTAATCCTTTATTTTTTATATTTTTAGTAAGCTCATCAATAGATAAAAAATCTTTTTGTTTGGTATTCATATACTCGCCACCATAAGTATATTTTAACACTAATTCAAATTATTTAAAATATATCCTCATCCATTTTATTAAAAAAAAGATACCACTGGGTATCGTATATGTTAATTAGTTAATCTACTATCACCATTTTGGTAATTAATTGTTATGCCGTCTTGGACATTATAGACAAAGATATTAAATTTGATTCCTTTTCCATTATCTTCGACGGATAAGGCTTCCATTTGGACACCTGTTGCTAGAAGATTATCACCTTTAAAGACAGGGGTAACACGATATAAGACATGATTATTTGTTTCTTTAATATAATCAGCGACAATATTTTCAAAATCTAACATTATAGAAGTATTCATATGTCTCGTACAAGTAATTAGATTTTTTTCGTTAGCATTTTCTCCGGTTAATTGGTATCCTATTAGATGACAACGATTATATAAATATTTACCATCGACATTATCGTATTTGACTGTATGCCAACCTGATGGTTTTATCATACCGATAGATCCTCGCTTTTCTGTTGGCATAAGTTTTTTAGAAATATTTGCATAAGCAGTCGTACATCTTCCTAGATAATCTAATTCTCCGTATTTTTCAAAGGATACTGTATTTATATCTTCACTTAAAAAAGATG
>CANQKK010000041.1 GCA_947624475.1 uncultured Bacilli bacterium | reverse complement strand
ACTATGATCAAAATTTAAATCACTTAAAGTTATCGTAGTCTTATCATCTTTAACATTTTTAGTAATTTTAATGCTCGTTAGTAAACCGACCATTTTAGCATAATCCATATCTGTTTCCTGAGCCGATATTAAGTTTCCTAGAGAATAGATAACTAGTGTATCATCTATCCAAGTAACCGGCATGATAACGTGTGGATGAGATCCTATTACGATGTCGACTCCATTGTCGGCGAGAAATTTAGCCATATCTAATTGATACTCAGTTGGAGTGTGAGTATATTCGACTCCCCAGTGCATGGCTACCATTAGGACATCGACTTTATCTCTTACTCTTTCGATATCTTCTTTGACGGTCTCTTTATATGCTTGATACTCGCTATCACTATTAGGATCATATTCGCCAGTCGGCCAAACGTTAACTAGGTATTCTTTGCCACTAGGTACAGGTATTCCATTGGTTCCATAAGTGTACGAGAGAAGTGAATATGTAATATTATTCATCTCCATTACTTTGACTTCATTTCGCTCTTCACTAGAACAATAACTTCCAGCACTTAAGACATCTTTTTTACTATTCCAATATTTACATGAATTTTGTATAGCCTTTTCTCCACGGTCCATCGTATGATTAGTGGCTAAACTTACGAGATTAAAGCCAGCATCGATCATAGCGTCTCCCACTTCGTACGGCGAATTAAACTGTGGGTACGAAGACAGACCAATTTCATCTCCACCCAGAATAGTCTCTTGATTATAATAGGCAAGGTCATAAGGTTCGATTATTTCCTTTAAATATTTGTACATTGGAGTAAAATCGTAACCATTGTAGTTTGCATTTTTATTTGCTTCCATGTAAATACCATCATGGATAAGGTTATCTCCAACCATGGCAAGAGTAAGTTCGTATGTCTCGTCCTTACTTTCTTTTTTGGTACTCACTACCGGAAGATTAACCTTTTTGTCTCCTTTTAAAAAATATTTAATACCAATAGTTGCTCCTGCGATTAAGAGAGCTAAAATAACTAAGCAACAGACTATTCTACCTATTTTTAATTTCTTTCTTTTTCTTCTTTTTACCATATTTCTTTTTACTCCTTAAATTTTGCTATTTTTATTATCCTTAGGATTATATATTTCAAAGTCGATCGTCATCTTATCTTTATCGGCTCCGACTACTTTGACAGTAATTTCATCTCCAAAAGAATAACGTTTTCCCGTTCTCTTTCCAACTAGGGCTAAAAGGTCAGGATTAAATGCGTAGTAGTCACCTTTTAAATCTTCGACTTTAATTAGTCCTTCGGCAGTATTTTCAAGTTCGACAAAGATGCCAAACTCTTGAACGCCCGATATTATTCCTTTAAATATTTCGCCAATATGGTCCTCCATATATTCGGCTTTTTTCATTTTGTCGACATCTCGTTCACAGTTTTGGGCCTCTTGTTCTCTTACCGAACAGTGTTCACTCTCGGTAGGAAGAGACTCTCTTCGTTTGTTTATTACTTCTTCACTATAATTATAATTGTAATCTCTTATTAGACGATGAAGAATTAAATCGGGATATCTTCTGATAGGAGAAGTAAAGTGACTATAGCACTTACTTCCAAGACCAAAGTGTCCGATATTAATGTCCGAATAGACAGCTTTGGCTTGACTTCTAATCGCCATGTCATTTAAGATACTACTTTCTTTGACATTTTCGATTTGTTTTAGAATATTTTGAAGTTCTTTCGAATTAGTAATTTTACTCTTTCCAGTTACGACATAACCGTGAAGAGAGAGAAATTTTAAAAACTCAGCAAGACGTTTTTCATCTGGTTTATCGTGAACACGGTAAATTCCTGGTAAATTTTTGTAGTAAATTGAACCTCCGACAGTTTCGTTTGCTATAATCATAAAGTTTTCGATTAGATTCTCGCCACTTCTTTGAACTCTTCGTTCTATCGATAGAGGATGACATTTTTCGTCAACTATTATCTTGGCTTCATCACTTTCAAATTCGATATAGCCACGAGATATCATTTTCTTACGAAGAATCTCTGAAAGTTCATTCATTTTAAGAAGAGTATCGCTAAACTCTTCGTAGCCCTCGGGAACTTTATTTTCTTCGAGGATAACATTCACTTCTTCGTAAGTCATCTTTTTGCGGCTTCTAATTACCGATGGAAAAATGTCATACTTAGTTACATTTCCATTGGCGTCGATAATCATTTCACAACTCATAGCAAAACGGTCTTCATTTTCATTTAATGAGCAGATACCATTAGATAATTTATGTGGAAGCATCGGTATTACTCTATCGACCAAGTAGACAGAAGTTCCCCGAAAATAAGCTTCTTCATCTAATTTAGTACCTTCTTTGACATAATAAGATACATCGGCTATATGAACACCAAGATTATAGTTACCCGATTCATCTATCGATAGAGATATAGCGTCATCAATATCTTTGGTATCACTTCCATCGATAGTGAAAATAACTTTATCTCTTAAGTCCTTACGATTTAAAGATAGTTCTTTATTTATTTCATCTTCGGTTAAAAACTGCGGAATAGTCTCGATTTCTTTTAGTACTTCTTCTGGAAACTCGGGATGAAAATCGTATTTATAGACGAATGATAAGATATCGACTCCGACATCGTTCTTATGACCGATTACTTTTGTTACCTCACCGATTCTCTTTCCTTCTTTAAGAGGATTTACGACGACTTTATGACCTTCGACGGCTCCATTTAATTTATCTTTTGGAATATAGATATCCGAAGAAGCAGAATTTTTACCGTCTGGCTTTACATAGTACTCCCCATCTATCAGCATAACTTCGCCGACAATGGGATCAAAATTTCTCTTAATTACTTTGATAATTCGACCTTCTGGTCTTTCTTGATCTTTATTGATGTACTCAAATAAAACAATGTCATCATCTAGAGCATTATTTATATTTTTTTCATTTATGTAGACATCTTTAATGTCCTTTCCCACTTCGATAAAACCAAAACCTTTCTCATTTAAAATGAGTCTTCCCTTAACTAAGTGACTATTTTCTAAAAGTAAATACTTCTTTTTTTTGTCACTATAGTACAAAACACCATCACTTACAAGAGAATCTAAATCACTTTCTAAACGTTGATACTCTTCAATAGTAGTTAATTTTAATCTATCATTTATTTCCATAATAGTAAGAGACGCGTTTTCACTTAATATTTTGATTATTTTATCTTTCATAAGGGCCTCCATTAGAAAAAAGACTTAAATATTTTTAAGTCTATATTGATATTATTAAGCAGAGAATAAAGAAAGTAAAACCTAGGACATAAGTTACTCTAGTTATGAATAACTCAAATCCTCTTTCTTTACGATTAGCAAATAAATCAGAATTACCCCCCTGAATTATCTGCGAAGCAGATTCGGCTTTACCACTTTGTAGTAAAACTAACGCTATTAATAATATGGCAATTATAACTGCTGCTATTTCCATGTTATCAGTTCCTTTCGTACACGATATATTATAACAAAGATTTAGTATTTTGTAAATATTTGTTTCTCTTCATTTTTATTCTACGTCAAAAAGAGAATATTAATACTGTATACCCCAAATTACTAGTTTATCGGCTTTTTTACCGCAGACGATACATTTATCATCTACTTTTTCATCGGTAAAAGGAATACATCTCGACTTGCAACCTCTTACCTCTTTGATTTTTTCTTCACATTTACTATCGCCACACCACATCGCTTTGATAAGTCCCGGACGATTATTTATAATGTCTTCAAACTCGTCCATATCAGTTACGGTATAAGTTAATTCTTCTCTTCTTCGAAGAGCACGGTCATACATATCATTTTGAATGTCATCTAAAAGAACTTTGACGTCTCTTACGATATCAGTATTGGTAAATAACTCTCTTTTTTCTCTCGTATCTCTTCGAACGATAGTTATGATACCATTATCTAAATCTCGCTTACCAATTTCAATACGAATTGGTATTCCTTCTACTTCCGTTTTGGCAAATTTGAAACCTGGCGATTTATCAGAGTCATCGATGTACGTTTCGATACCTTCACTTTTTAATTTTTCTTGATAATCATGGGCAAGACTTAGTACTTCGAGATCGTCTCCGATAGGAATAATGGCAACCTTTTTAGGGGCTATCTTTGGTGGTAATACTAAACCATAATCGTCAGAATGAACCATGATTAAGGCTCCGATCATTCGATTTGATACTCCCCACGAAGTTTGATATGGGTAATCATACTTGTTTTCTCGATTTAGATATTTGATACCGTAAGCTTTCGAAAACTTTTGACCGAAATAGTGACTCGTTCCCGACTGGAGAGCGACACCATTATACATAAGAGCCTCGACGGTATAAGTGTATTCGGCTCCGGCAAATTTTTCTTTTTCGGTTTTTTTCCCAATGATACTAGGAATGGCTAAATAATCGTGAAAAAACTCGTTATAGATATTTAGCATTCGCAAAGTCTCCGCTTCCGCTTCGGCTTTAGTTTCGTGAATAGTATGTCCCTCTTGCCATAAAAACTCACGGCTTCGAAGAAAGGGACGTGTTTCTTTTTCCCATCTTAAAACACTGCACCACTGATTATATAGTTTAGGTAAATCACGGTAAGATGATACACTACTGGCAAAATGCTCACTAAATAGTGTTTCTGAGGTCGGTCTTATACATAGTCTTTCTTCTAATTTTTTATTTCCACCCTCGGTCACCCAGGCAACTTCGGGTGCAAAGCCTTCAACTAACTCGCTTTCTTTACGGAGTAAGTTTTCTGGTATCAAAAGAGGCATGTAGACATTACTGTGTCCTGTTTCTTTAAATTTTTTATCTAAAATACTCTGCATTTTTTCCCAAATAGCATAACCATTTGGTTCTAGCACTACACATCCTTTAGTATTAGAATAACTTGCGAGTTTTGATACTCTGACAATATCGGTATACCACTTGGCAAAATCGACGTCACGACTTATTATTTCTTTATTTTGCTTATTATTCATTTGTGACCTCCTTTAATTAATGTTTCAATAGAAAAGAGAAGCATTAACGTTTCTCTATTTTGATTAATCCGTCGTATACTTCTTCGAGGGCTCTACCTATTTCTTTAGAACACTTGTATTCTTTGAGTGGCTTTTGATAGTAATTAGTCTTAGCCATTTGTTTACTTCTTTCACTGACAACATAAACTAGAGCATACTTAGAATCGACGACATTTAAAATTTTATCAATAGATGGATATATCATCTGTATCACACTCCCTTATGATATAAGAATATATCATTATAGAAAATTTTGCAAGATGCTTGACAACTATTTGACAAAATTATTTAGAGAAATTTAATTTTCTTTTTGAAGAACTTTCTTCTTCACTGGTAAATCTAATTTTCTTAATTCGGGGGATAATTATACTATAGAAATATTTTTCCCTTAGACCCTTCTTTTACTCCTCAAATTTCTTCTTCGGAAAGTAAAGTTAATTCTTTAGGAAAGTTCATTAAATATCACCGATATAATTTTATCATATTTTTATATTTATTTAAATATGTTTGTTCTTTTTTACCAAAATAATTTCACTAAAAAACAGGGAAATCTTCCCTATTTTTTAATTACTTCTAATTCAATACCTACTTCATAATCATTAATAGTTATTTTATTAGTAATATTTTCTTTATCATAAATATTAATAGTTAATGTCTCTTCTTTAATCATTTCAAGATTATCTTTAAGAGCATCTTTATAACCGCTAGGAGCATCGAGATACATATTTATACGATCAGTTATTTCAAAATTCAAGTTCTTACGAAGTTGTTGAACTTTCGATATTGTTTCTCTTGCAAGTCCCTCGTTTACTAAATTATCAGTAAGAGTGGTATTTAAGATGACAAATTTATTATTATCCATGCCAACAGTAAAGCCTTCCTTCGAAGAAATACGAATATCGACCATATCTTTATTGATATCATATTCTAAGTCGCCAATTGTCATTTTAATGCTCTTTCCATCTTCAAGTTTAGTAATATCCTCAGTTGCAAGATGTGTTAATTTTTCTTGAAATTCTTTCATATTCTTACCAAAAATTTTACCAGCTTCTCTAAAATTAGGTTTAACGAGAAAATCCATATACTCGCTAAGGTCTTTTAAGAAGACAACTTCCTTAACATTTAATTCTTCTTTAATAAGGGAAGTAAGATCTCCAATAATCTTTTCCGTCTTTTTATCTAATAGTATTTCACCAAGAGGCTGTCTAACTTTAATTTTAGCTTCCTCACGAACATTTCGACCGAGACTTATTAAATCTCTGACTAAGTCCATTTTCTCTTCTAATTTAGGATTAATTAGTTTTTTATCATATTCTGGGAAATCACTTAAATGAACCGATAACTCACCTGTCAAATTTTGATACATCTCTTCACTAATATATGGCGTAATTGGGGCAATAAGTTTTGAAAGACCCACTAGAACATCATAAGTTGTCTTATAGACACCCTTCTTTGATAAAGTAAGTTCTCCGCCCCAGAAGCGATCTCTATTTCTTCGAATATACCAGTTTGATAATTCTTCGGATACAAAATAAGTAAGAGCTCTAACAACTTTATTTAAATCGTATTCTTCATAGTAAGAAGTAACTTCTTTAACTAATTTATTATATTTAGATAAGAGCCATTTATCAATTTCTTCTAATTCATCATAAGAAGCATCTAGTAAATCAGTATCTATTTTATCAATATTAGCATAAGTAACAAAGAATGAATAAGTATTACGAAGTGGATTAAAGAACTTCGAATAAACTTCCTTTAACCCTCCAATATCAAATTTAAGTGGTGTCCATGTTGGAGAAACATAAGGTAGATAAAATCTTACCGTATCGGCTCCATATTCCTTCATTGCTGTAAATGGTTCTACAATATTACCTCTCGACTTACTCATCTTTTTGCCTTCAGCATCGAGAAGTAAATCATTGACAAGAACATTTTTATATGGTGAGCATCCCTTTACGAAAGTAGATATGACAAGAAGGGTATAAAACCAACCTCTCGTTTGATCAATTCCCTCGGCAATAAAGTCCGCTGGAAACTGACTTTCCCATAATTCTTTATTCTCAAAAGGATAATGATACTGAGCAAAAGGCATTGAACCTGAATCAAACCAACAATCTAAAACATCAGGAATACGATGCATTTCTTTTCCGCACTTTGGACATTTTAAATAAATTTTATCAATGTAAGGTTTATGTAAATCAATATCATCACCTATTTTTGTCGTTGCTTTTTCTTTAAGTTCACTAATCGAACCAATCATTTCCACATAACCACATTCACACTTAAAGTATGGAATAGGAGCGCCCCAGTATCTAGTTCGCGATACAGCCCAGTCCTTTGCATTCATTAGCCAGTTATT
>CANQKK010000040.1 GCA_947624475.1 uncultured Bacilli bacterium | reverse complement strand
AGTCCTTGTACATGAGAATATCCAATAAAAGGATCTTTTTGATAAAAGATGGTGTTTGCATCAACTGTATCACTGAAAGTTATCATGTTTCCTTCCTCAGTATTCTCTAAAGTCGAATAGCCACCAACACCATTATTATATCTAGAATTTGCTAGTACTGGATTAGTTCCATCATCAATTAGTTGTGCATTATTTAAATCGTATGACTTTGTAGGATGTATATTAAATAATTCCTTCACTTTAAAACGGCGCCATTTCGAAGTATCAATATTATTCATCCTCATCATCACCCTGAATATTAATTGAAACCATTTTTGTTTCATCATTCATTGTTACTATGCTTGAATACATAATTTCATCTACCAATTTTTCTGATAATTCTTTTTGATCAATTCCCTCTTTATACATTAGGTACTTCATCATTCCTTGAATAAAATCTTCTTCAGATAAACCGAAAGGTACTTCATCTTTTTGATAGCTCAAGTGCTCATTAGGTTTAATCCATTTAATGCTCGAATCACCAGCTTGTTTCTTGATAATTTCAACCCATCGGTCTTCAATTCCTTGCCACTTATTTTTCAAATCTTGGCGACCTTGATTTTTCACTCTTTCTAATCCATCATCTTGTATATAACAAGTAAAAATTTCCTCATTGTTTTGAGGCTTATGACATTCAAAAATGAAAATAGATACACTAACACCTTCATCAAAAGTCTTTTCTGGAAGTTTAATTACTTTTAATAATCTATGTTCATCAAGAACAGATTTCACCCATTTTTTACTAAACTTTTCTAATTTCTTATCTGGTAATAAAAATGCAGCAATAGTTCCTTTTGTTACATTATCTAAAACATTTTTTATAATAATCTCTGGATGATATTTTCTTTCATAAGGAGGATTCATTAATACCTTTGTAATATTCTTTAATTTAATCCACTCGCCTGCCTCCTGTGAAGTGCTATCTAGTTGTTCCAAATTTGTCTTACCATCTTTATGAATTAGCATATTCGCACAGGCAAGAGAATAGACTCTCTTATCTATCTCAATTCCATATAATTGTTCAGACATAATTTGTTTTGCTTTTGAAGTGCCAATACCTCCAGATTCATTTATCATATTTGACATTGCTTTTGTTAAAAATGCACCACTTCCACAAGCTGCATCAAGTACTCTATCATTCATGTTTACTTCAGCCAGTCTATACATTAAAGATGTTACGTGTCCTGGTGTAAATACTTGTCCATTTTCCGATTTACCTTTGTAACGGTTAAATTCATTAAAGAAAATTCCCATAACATCTTCACCATTCCAATACTTTGAATTAATTAAGTCAGAAATTGTTTCTACACAGTCTATAAAATCATCTATTGCTTTTTGATTTGTAGTAATATTCATTTGAACTTTCGAATACATTTCAAGTAATATTTTAAGTTTTTCGTTTTGCTTTATCGCAGTTTCAAGAGATTTTGATAATGTATTTAATATCGAATTATGTAATGTTGTATAGTCTCTTCCCTTATCAAGCCAAGCACCATATCTTTTTGCAACAAGGGCACAAGCAGTAAAAATCATTCTATCATAGTAATCGTTGACACCAAACTTAAAATGCAACAAATTATTAATTTTCATTGTAGTTAAATAAATTTGCTGTGTATCTATTGGTTTGTTAGTGAATAAATCTAAATAAAAGATTTTGTTTTGTAAGACCTTGGGTTTCTTTTCAATTTCCTCTTTGTTCAAAAAAATACGTTGATCAGATCCATTATAAAGAATTCCAACTACTTCTTTGTACTTTTGACTTACTACATCAATTTTCACAAATAATTCATCAACCCATTTTTGCAATGAAATATCTTGTTTTTCCGATTTTGTTTCCAAAATAATAGCAACCTTAGATTTATCTTTTGGTAAATACCATCCATCAGGCTTACGATTATTTGATTTGCAATTAAACCCTAATTCTTTGAAAGTAGTAATTTGACCCGTACCTTGTTGAACGTCATTTTCATTATCGTCAAAGCCTAGAATAATCTTTGCGCTATCTCTAACTTCATCTTCTGTCTTTTTTTTGATATCACTCATAGCTAATCCTCCACTATTCCATTTTTTGAAAATAAATCCTTTAATTTTCTTTTAATTTTCATTGTTGGTTCATCTGTAATTTTCAAATCATTAATCATTTTTACTATATTATTATATCCAGCAAAAAATTCTAATACAAGATGATTTGTCACCGTTAAAAATTGTCTATTCAACTTTTTATAATACTCATCATATTCGCACATGGAATATACCTCCAAAACAGTATCAAATCGTATAATTAATTATAACATTTTTTTGATAAAATGTCTAATCTTTCGTCATAATAATCTCGTGTTTGTCTCAAAATTTTCTCAAAAAATTTCACTTTTTTTATGAAAATAAGTTTCAAAAAAACCTTTCGTTCCCTATCGTCACCTTTCGTCACCAATCGTCGCCACTCTGATTTAAGACATCAAAAAAAGGTCCTAGAAAAATGCAACTTCTGCACTTCCTAAGACCTGTTTTTCTTTAAAAAAACATAGACGTTGAGAGTCGAACTCTATAAAAAACAGACTGACACATTGTATCAATCTGGTTCTTTCAATATGGCAAAAGAGTACCATTTTGATACAAAGTGCACACAAAATTAATAAATGTTTCATTAAAAATCATTTTCTGTATATTCTATAATTTAGTGTATCATTATCATCAATATAACATTCATATATGTTTTTTATACCGGCAAGTTTAGCATTATGATAAACTAAATCTTTATCCTCGGAAGGCATATTTAATCCTAAAATAATTCCATATGGTTTCCATTCAATTGTGATTGGCTTATTATTCCATACCGAAGAAATGATTCTCCACTCTTGATCGTACATGTGACATTTTTTCTTTATTAGTGTTATTTTTTCTCTTTCCCATGACATTTTTGGAAACACAGATAAAATTATATCATTTGCAATAGTTTCTGATGTAAATTCATTAAGAATCAAAGATGCAGTAAACCATTTTGCATATTCTGTTGCATCATATGGTTCATCAGAATAATAAATTGGATATAAAGAAGTTGTTTGATTACTTAATGAACATCGCTTGCATTTATCTTGTTTACCACATAAATATTTCGTTTCATCATAGGGATCATATATAATCACAAATCCTTTATGCTGATCCGCATATTTCAACCATAAACTTTCATTCAATCCACTTTCAGAAAAACAAGCCGATAAAGTATAACTTCTTAAAACATTCCTACTATTTTCTTTCATTATTCTAAGAACATTTTGACAAAATTTATCTAAGTTTAAATCTTTTATTTTATTTAAAATCTCTTCTTCAGTAATTTTTATACCGAGTACGTTGAAAAAATTTTTAACGATTTCAGCAATATTTTTTTCTTCAAAAATCTTTTTAATATCATTTTTTAATTTATCTCGATTAATTATTAAATATGTATCAAAAGGGTCATCATAATAATTAGAGGTTGAAAATGTTAATCTATTGTTTTTTATATCTTCTAAACTTTTTATGCTTAAACTTCTATATCTATAAATATATCTTGGATATTTTATAACATCATCAATAGAAGCATTGTCATCTATTAAGGAACATAACCTTTCCCAAAATACTTTTCTTTCATCATTATTCATTACATTATGACTCCTTTTGTTTATTTATGTTTATTAAACCAATTTAGCAAATCCTCTCTACTTTCTTCAAACCATTGGCTAGTTATATAATAATTTTTGCCGTTTACTACTACTGGATCTTTATAATATCTTAATTGCATACTATTTCCTCTATTTGCATTTTTAGAGTCGGCCAATACTGGATAAACGACTTTTTTAAAGTTTGCTCTGGTAAATTCTTTTGTCATAAGATTAGTTATTTCTTCAAATGAAAGTCTATCATTTTCTAAAAGCCATTTAATCAATTCATATGCTAGATAGCCAATTTTAACATTTTGAAAAGAATTTTCATCCATAATGTCAAATGAAGATTTCTCTTTTTTATTTTTTACTAAAAACCTTAAATCTTGTGGATCTAAATCAAAATGCTTTAGAAGTTTCCTTATTTCATTAACTTTTGATTGAGAACTTAGATTTGTTTCAATAAATAAAGAATTTGAAAGTTTATAAGGTTTTCGTAAGTCGTATTCATTGGAAGAAATATATTTTGATTTTATATTCAAATAGTTTTCTGGGTCAAGCATATAAAGTTGTACATTAATTTTGTTATATGCATCTGATATATTATTAGTTGAAATTTCATCTCCTAAAAAGACCATTTTAACAATTGTTTTACTCGTAAAATCATATTCATCATCTAAATCAATCCATTGTTCATTATCTTTATGACTGAAATCTGTAATCGGCATAGCCCAAAGATTTTTAGCAACGAAAAATAATAACTCTGCCCTTTCAATAATTGTATTTTCATTCCATATAGTTGCATTTTTAATAAAATCATTTAAAAATAGCTTAGAATATATAAATCCGTTTTCTGGTTTTTCTTTTTTTCTTTCAAAACTTAAATTACTGTAATCGCTGTTGTACGCTGTTAATGTTAAATTCCCTATTGTATGAAGATATTTTGTATAAATCAATTCCCACGAATCGCCAAGATATGTTTTCCATTCTTGAGTTAATGTTTGTGGCATTACATGCTCTATAGTCAATGTTCCACTATTTATTTGTTCTTCAACTGCTATTCTTTCTTTTGAGTTGCTATTTTCTAATCGCTCTAGAATATATTTTTTGAATGCTGGCTTAGCATTATAAAGTTCAAACGAATGAAAACAATTATTAAACTCGTGATCATTTGGAAATCTTGCTTTCCCAGTCCTTGATAATATAGAAAATTTAAAAGCGTCTAAATATGTGGCATTATCTTCATTTATATATTTTTCAATTTCTGCACCAATAGAAACAAAAGTTCTATTCAATGATGAAATTGGTAAACCACAAATCATTCTTCTAACGTAATAAGACTCAATAAGTTGAGATGCTTCACAAATTCCCTTATTATCTAATAAATCATTTTTATAAGCAAAAAGCAAATCGAATAATAATGGAATTGAAGTGTTAACTTCTAAGTGAATTAATCTACCGAAAGCACCCCTATATCCATTATCATTTGGATTGCATTTTATTATTTCATTATAAAATTGTGCATACAAAATTACATCTTCTAAAATGCTTTCAATAGCAATATCATGATAAGTTTTATATTTTTTGAATTCAAAATATAATTTATCTTCTTTAGGTAGTTCTCTTGTTTTTATAGCCAAATAGTAACGAATAAATTTTGACATGTCTTGCTTTCCAACAAGCAATTCTATTTTTTCCCAATATTTTCTATAAAGGTTTTCTTGACGTTTTGAATCTAATCCCATTAAGACATAATTTCTAATTTTATCTGATTCTTGTAAATCTAATCCCGTTGAATTAAGACTTTCAAAAATCAATTGTGGATCATCACCATTTTGTGGTTTTAAACTAATGGCAACTATCATTAACTTAGTAATTGCTTCATATAATTTAGAAATTTCAGATGGTTCCATTTTTTCAAGCTGATTATAAAAAAACATATAGTTAATGGTGATACTATTATTTTCAATTGGATTTTCATTTTCAATTAGTCTGTTGTATGCTTCATCATCACCTTGTACTAATTTCAGTTTTAATTTTTTTTCATCATTAGCATATTCATCAGTCAAATATGCTTTCATAATCTTTGATATATTAATTCCATTAGCATTAATATTATTATTATCTAAATAATTTCTAATAGCCAATAAAAGAATTGAAACTGTTGTAATTCTTTGTTGTCCATCAACAATTATATATTCATTGCATCCACCTAAGTCTTCTTCGACATAAACAATACTTCCAAAAAAATGAGAATCATAATTATTTTGATATACTGCCTTTAAATCTTTTAATAATTGCTCACAGTTTTGTATTTTCCAACTATAAGTTCTTTGATAAACTGGAATGATAAATTTTTTATCTCCACCATCCAAAAATCTTATGATATTATACGCTCTTGCATCCATTTTATTTACCTCCTCCAAAATGTAAATCTAGGTATTTATTTGTCTTTTAAAATAAATCAATATTAATTTCTTGGTATATAATGAAATCTCTTTAATGTTTTTTTTATTGCATCATATTTCAATCATCTTTCCTATTCTTTTACTTAATTATATCTTAAAAAATATGAATTATAAGAAGCATGTACTCAATTTTCATAAGCAATAATCAATTATAAGATCAAATATAAAAATTCAAATTTTAACACCTTTCGATTGTTAATAAGGGTTTTTGACTGACAGTTGATTCCGAGTGAATAATATTGTTTTAAAAATGGGGTTAAAAATGCTCTTAATGATACCATTTTTTGCTGAACTTGCATTTCTTACAAATTATATCATAGTTTTTCTAAAAAGTCGACTAATTGGATTAATATTCCCTAAGATTTGACATGTTTTAGTTCAACATCTCGAACTTTTTTTGAAATATCGCATTTGCTATACTTATATATTGTTTTTCATGGATATAGCTCAATATAGTTTCAAAAAAACTTTCGTCCCCTATCGTCGTCTTTCGTCACCTTTCGTCATCTATCGTCACCACCCTGATTTAAGGCATCAAAAAAAGGTCCTAGAAAAATGCAGCTTCTGCACTTCCTAAGACCTAATTTTCTTTAAAAACATATAGACGTTGGAAATCGAACCCTATAAAAAACAGACTGACACATTGTATCAATCTGGTTCTTTCAATATGGCAAAAGAGTACCATTTTGATACAATGCACGCAGTAATAAGATAAAGAAAAATCGCTAAAGTTATAAATCTTAAGCGATTTTTATTGATTTAGTATTTTTATTTATTATCATTCATTATATATTCAGCTTGTTTAATTACATCATCAACCGCTTGTTTTTGATATTCTGGTGGATAATTATATTTTTTTAGACACTCCTTTATCTTAGTTCTCATCTTAGCCCGAGTAGATTCTTTGCTAGCCCAATCTGTTGAAGAGTATTCTTCTACTACTTCTCTTAATTCTCTAGCTATTAATTTTAATGTTTCATCATTTAGTAATTCTTGAGCTGATTTGTCTCTAATTAATGCATCATAGAATGCTCTTTCTCGACCAAAAATACCCAATCTATTTGCTTCTTTTTCATCGGAAACCATTTCTCCTGCGAAGTTAACTAAATCAAGAATAGTTGATTCTGGAACAAAAGTTCCATCTCTATCGTTGTATTTTTCAAGAATTCTTCTTAATCGTTTAGAATAATCCTGTGATTTAAAGAAATTGTTTTTTCTTGATTCAGCAATTGCTCTTTCAAGTAATTTCTTTACTATTTCAACAAATACTAAAGGTGGATTCTTTTTCCTTAACTCGTCTATTTTTTCTGCACTTAAT
>CANQKK010000039.1 GCA_947624475.1 uncultured Bacilli bacterium | reverse complement strand
AAAGAGATTCGTAAAGGAGAGTGTTCTCGTAAAGAATTTTTTGATAAGATTATTGATGTTGTAACTTTACTTGGTGGAGACTTAAATGATGCTTTGTAAATTATCGCTAAAAAACATCAAGAAAAGTATGAAAGACTATGCCATCTACTTTTTTACACTTATTCTTGGTGTAGCGATCTTTTATGTTTTTAATGCACTCGATAGTCAAACTGTTATGATGGATGTTTCTTCATCGACAGCGGAATTAATTGATCTTATGATGACAATGCTTTCTAGCGTCAGTGTATTTGTTTCATTTATATTAGGCTTTTTGATTATTTATGCTTCAAGGTTTTTAATAAAGAGAAGGAGTAGGGAGTTTGGAGTTTATTTAACTTTAGGTATGAGCAGAAGAAAAATATCTTTAATATTATTCTTTGAAACATTATTTATTGGTATTATTTCTCTTTTGGTGGGGTTAGGACTTGGGGTACTATTATCACAGGTTATGAGTTTAGTTGTTGCAAATATGTTTGAAGCAAATCTTACAAAATTTGCCTTTGTTTTTTCAACTTCTGCTTGTATTAAAACGGGTCTTTATTTTAGTATTATGTATCTACTTGTTATGATATTTAATACTTATAGTGTAAGTAAATGCCGGCTTATTGTTTTATTAAATGGTGCTAAAACAAGTGAAAAGATCAAACTAAAAAACCCTTATCTTTGCATAATTATATTTATTATATCTTCTATTATACTTGGAAAAGCATACCATATGGTAACTGTAGAATTTTTAACTTTACAAGAAGTTACTGATATATTAAAACCAGTTATCATGGGCGTAGCAAGTACATTCTTTATCTTTTGGTCTTTATCAGGATTAATTTTAAGAATTGTTCAAAGTTTAAAAAAATATTACTATAAAGGTTTAAATAGTTTTACATTGAGACAATTTTCAAGCAAAATTAATACAACTGTATTTGGGGCAACGATTATTTGTTTGATGTTGTTTGTAACGATATGTTTATTATCAGCTTGTCTTACTATGAAAAATTCTATGAATGCAAATATTAGAGAACTTGCTCCAGCAGATGCTTTGTTTACAACTAATATGAATATGGATAAATATTATGAGGATTATCGAGGATATGGATATAATGATTCTCAAATAAAAAACTCTCACTATTCAGCTAAAGAAATGTTTGAATTATTTAATTTTGATATTACCTCATATTTTAAAGATTATATAGAAGTAAATACATATGCAACACCAGATTTAACACTCAATCATACATTAGGTTCAAGATTAGATAGTATTAGAACAGGGTTTCCGTTTTTAGCTTATGATACAAAAGAACCTATTATGAAAATTAGTGATTATAATAAAGTAGCTAAATTTTATGGAAATCGTGAATATTCTTTAAATAGTGATGAGTATATGATTATTGCTGATTTTAAATCAATGGTTAATGTTAGAAATATTGCTCTTGAAAATAGTGAAGTAATTAATTTATTTGGGCATACTCTAAAACCTAAGTATGAATCATGCCAAGAAGGTTTTTTAGAAATGTCTAGTAATCATATTAATTCTGGAATTATATTAGTACCTGATAATGTTGTAGATGAAGATTACTTAATTTATAATCATTTAATAGGTAATTATAAAACAACAAATAAAGATGAAATATTGGAAATAGAAAATAATATAAATAAACTAGGTAATGATCCAAAAGCCAGTGTTTATTTACTTCCAAGTGGTTCAACTAAACTTGCTATTAAAGAAGCAACAACGGGGTTATCGGCAATGGTTACATTTATTGGTCTTTATTTAGGAATTATTTTCTTAATTAGTAGTACAGCGATTTTAGGTTTAAAAGAATTATCTGAAAGTAGTGATAACAAAGAAAGATTTAAAATATTAAGAAAGATTGGTGCTGATGAAAAGATGATTAATAAAGCATTATTTAGACAAATTGCTATCTTCTTTATGTTACCTTTAATTCTTGCCTTGATTCACTCAATATTTGGAATAATGTTCGCCGTTAAAATACTTGAAGTATTTGGAACAGATGAATTATTACCATCAATTATTACAACAGCTGTATTTATTGTTATTATCTATGGTGGATATTTTTTAATTACCTTCTATTCGAGTAAGAATATAATTAAAGAAAAATATTAGTTATTGCTAGAAAGATAAAAAAAACTAGATTTCTCTAGTTAATATTTAAATGGTGACCTGTATGGAATTCGAATCCATGAATGCTGCCTTGAGAGGGCAGTGTGTTAAGCCACTTCACCAACAGGCCATAAGCTCTTCAATTGACATTATTAATTCTATCATAATAAATTGCTTTTTTCAAGGACTTTATAAAAAATCTTTTGTTTCCTTGTTATGAGATATTTTCCGCTATTGAAAAAATTAATTGTTAAATTAAAATGATAATGTTATAATAGGTTTATAACTTAGATCAGTTGGGAAGTGAATTATGGATCAGGAGAAAATTGGTAAATTCATAAAAGAACTTAGAATAGAAAAAGGCCTTACCCAGAGTCAGTTTGCCGAGATGCTCGGGGTAAGTAATATGGCTGTTTCAAAGTGGGAAAGAGGAATTAATATTCCTGATATTTCTATTGTAAAAGAAATTAGTGAAAAATTTGGGGTAAGTATTGGAGATATTCTTTTGGGGGAAGTAACTGATAAGAATATGTTAGTTAAAAAAAGTAAAAAGAAATTGATATTTATAATTTTGGGGTCTTTGGTAATTATTTCTTTGATTTTATTTCTTTTATTTAATTACGCCAAAGATAGGGAAGACTTTGAGTTTAAAACTTTGACTTCTAATTGTAGCGAGTTTGAAATTACTGGTAGTATGGCTTATAATAGTGATAAATCTTCAATATATATATCAAATATATCTTATTGTGGAGGAAAGCCTGATATGGAAATATACGATAAGATAGAATGCGCTCTGTATGAAAAATATAATGGAGAGACTAAAGAGATTAATTCATGTCCTAGTAAGGGTAATATTCTTTTAGATGACTTTCTCGAAGATATTTCGATTAGTGTCGACGATTATGCTACTAGTTGCAAAGAATTTTCTAATACTGATTTATATTTAGAGATAACCGCTAGCGAGGGAAATAAGAAAGTTATATATAATATACCAATTACGATAAATGATAATTGTCCAGTAGTGGAAAAATAAACTAAAAGTTTAGATGATTAAACTTTTAGTTTATTTATAATTATCATTTTTTGTGGTATTATTTATTCGAGGTGAGATAGTGAAAAATAAAAAGATGATAATTATATTAATTGCTATTTTGGTGGTAATTATTTTAGGGGTGGTATTTATCCTTACTAGAGATAAGAAAGAGACTAGTAGTAGTGATGCTCTAAAATTTAAGGAAGAATATGAAAGCTTAAATGGAACAAAGAGAGAATCTGATGGGGCTAGTTACAATGATGTAAATATTTATGAAGATAATCCGATTAAATATGTTACGATAAGTGAGGCTTTAAATATTTTGGATAGTGAAAAGGCGGTTATCTATATTGGGGCAAATTGGTGTCCGTGGTGTCGTAATGCGGTTCCTGTTTTAATTGATACGGCAAAAGATTACGATGTTAAGAAAATATATTACTTGAATTTAGATGAAGATAAATCTAATTTTGAAGTTCAAGATGGTAATCTTGTTAAGACGAGGGAAGGAACAGAAGATTATTATAAACTGTTAGATAAATTGAGTGATATACTTTCGGATTATATTTTAAAAGAAGATGGTAAGGAGTATAATACTAACGAAAAGAGAATTTATATGCCTTTCGTAATTGGTATTAAGGATGGAAAGGTAGTTGATAGTCATACTGGTACGGTAGATTTATCAGAAGGACAGAGTAAGTACGACAGTTTAACTAGTGAGCAAAGAGAGGAATTATATAATATTTATTCGAATTTATTTGCAAATGTATTTGGAAGTAACTCTTGTAATGAAGAGGAAAAATGTAGTTAGTGGATAATTGTCATTATGAGAAAACTTGTAATAGAGGATATAATTACCTGGTAGATTCTTCCTCGGAAATAATTTTTATATTTTATCTTATTATCTAATAGACTTACTACTTGGAGATGCACTGATAGTCCTCCAAAAGAAATTACAGCGGTACTTAAAACTACTTTTAGAATATTATTTATATGTAGGGATGGGAGTGTAGATAAGCCCATCGTCATCTCGAGAGTACTTTTAAGAGTAAATGATAAATTATTATTTAATGAAAAGATATTGGTAATTAGAGTACTTAAGATGAGAAATAGAGTAGCGACTCCCGCTACCATAAAAAGGGAGTCGATGCTCTTTTTTATGGAATTAGATAGGACAGTACCAAAGTTTTGACTTTCATTTAGAGTAGTGATATGATTAGTTTTAGAGGGAATATTCTTCTTTCGGAAAATGATAGCGATAATAAAATTACTGATGATATGGGAAAATAAAATGATTGCGCCATAGTGGGAATTTTTTAGAAAGAAAGTACCAATAGTCTCAATTACAAAGAGTGGGTTAGCAAAGTGATTAAAGAGAAGTAAATGTTCGGCTTCATACTTAGTAATTAATTTTTTTTCGAGGGCCGTTTGAATATTTCTCGCATTAGAGGGAAAACCTGATATTAGAGATAAAAAAAGAATTAGGACGGCGTTTTCGCTGATATTAAATAGTTTGGCAAAAAAAATAATTATTTTATTTGGAATATATTTTACATAATTGTAATTAATTAAGATATCTGATAAGATAAACATGGGAAACATCGAGGGAACGAGGGTGTTTAGCCAGATACTAAGTGATAAAATAATCGTGCTCGAAATAATATTTCTCTTGATAAAAATAAATAATAGGACTATACTAGATAGGAAGACAACTAAAAAATTAGAATATTTTTTCATGTTTAATTATATGATATATCGTAAAAAAATATCAAGGAGGGATGTATGTGAAATTTAAAAAGTTCTTAAAAGAAAATTATCGTTTTTTAATCGTGATAGCGTTACTTCTTTTTTTCTTTTATTTTCCTCTTCCTTATTATGTCATGGCACCGGGTGGTACGATAAATGTAACTAATAGAGTCGAGATGGAGGGCTACGAGGTACCAGAAAAGGGTAGTCTTAATATGCTCTATGTTTCGGAATATGATGCTACTTTGGCGTATCTTTTGTATGCTTCATTAAATAATACTTGGGATATTGGTAAAAATGCTGAAAGAAAGATATCGGACGAGAGCATAAGGGAAATTGAGAAGAGAAATGTTATTATGAGAGATAACTCTCTCGATATTGCGACGATGGTTGCCTACAGAGAGGCTGGTAAAAGTATTGAGGTTAAAAGTAGTAAAAATATAGTTGTTGCTACTACTTTAGATAATGATCTCAAAGTGGGCGATGTTATCTTGGAAGTAGAGGGTAGCGATAAGACTTCTTCCGATGAAATTAAAAGAATTATTAGTGAAAAAGAAGAGGGGGATATCCTTAAATTTAAGGTTTTAAGAGATGAAAAAGAAGTATTAGTTCAAAGTAGAGTAGCCATGCAAAATAATGCTAAAGTAATAGGAGTAGTTATTATTACTGAATATGATTATGAAACTGATCCTGATATTAATATTAAATTTAAAAGTAGTGAATCTGGTTCTTCGGGAGGACTTATGCTAACTCTTACTATCTATAATGCTGTAAGTGGAAAAGATATTATAAGAGGAAGAAAAATTGCTGGAACTGGTACTATTTCTGCTGATGGTACAGTAGGAGAAATAGATGGCGTCAAATATAAGATAATGGGAGCATATAAAGATGGCGCAGATATCGTCCTCGTTCCTAGTGATAATTATGAAGAGGCTATAAGTACTAAAGAGAAATATGGATATGATATTGAAATTGTCGAAGTTGATACTTTTAAAGATGCGGTATCTTATTTAGAAAATAATTGATAAATATATTGTTAAAATGGTTATGTAAAAGTAAGGGCAAGAAGATAAATTTATTCTTGCTTTTTATATGTAGTTAAGATATAATTGTATTGTAAATATACATGGTATGAAAGGTAGGTAAATATGAGTAAGAGAAGGAAAAAAAGTAAGGTAAAAGTAGGAAGAATAGTTATTTTACTTTTAATAGTTGCTCTTGTGATGGGTACGGTTATTTTCTTATTATCAGGTGATAAGAAAGTAGTAACTAAGGATAATTTGATGATTAAACTTAGTACTTTGAAAGAAGCAAATGAGTTTACTGAAAAATATAAGTTAGATGCTAATATTACATATGAGTATAGTGATGAAGTGGAAAAAGATCATGTGATATCACAAAGTATCAAAGAGAATACGAAGATTAAAAGTGGTGATAAAATTGATATCGTCGTGTCTTTGGGGAAGTTAGATAAGGAAAAACTAGCAAGCGATAATATTAATGAAATGGGTAAGGTTCCAATTATGATGTACCATGGAATTAGAGAGAAGACTTCTAGTAGTACGGGAACAATTGGTGGTAATGTCGATAAAGATGGTTATAATAGAACGCCGGATGCTTTTAGAGAGGACCTAGAATTTTATTATGAAAATAATTATCGTATGGTCAGTTTAAATGATTATATCGAGGGAAATATCGATGTTCCTTATGGGACTAGTCCTATTGTTTTAACTTTTGATGATGGTAATGAGGATAATATAAAAGTTACGGGATTAGATTCAAATGGTAATATTATAATTGATGATTCTTCGGCAGTTGGAATATTGGAGGCATTTAAGAAAAAACATCCCGATGCTCCCGTTACGGCAATATTCTTTGTCAATGGAGGATTGTTTCAGCAGGAAGAGTACAATGAAAAAATATTAAATTGGCTAATTGATAATGGATATGACGTCGGTAATCATACGGAGACCCACCTAGATATTAGAGATTCGAGTAGCGATAGAGTACAGAAAGAAATTGCCTACGTATATAAAGAGTTAGATGGTATTATACCTAATAAATACAGCAAGATAATTGCTCTTCCATTTGGTAGTCCATACAACAAGGAACACAGTAATTATAAGTATGTTTTAAATGGTAGTTTTGATGGTTATACTTACGAGACAGTAGCGGCTTTACGAGTTGGATGGGAGCCAGAAATATCTCCTTACAGCAAAGATTTTGACCCTACTTTCTTGAAAAGATGTCGTGCTTATGATAATAATGGAAATGAATTTGATATCGAAATGGTATTTAGTATGTTAGAGAATAGTAGATATATATCTGATGGAAATAAAGATACTATTGTCGTAAAAGAAGAAGATAAGGATAGTGTAAACGTCTCTTCCAAAAAATTAATTACTTATTAGAGGAGGATATTATGAGAATGATGAATAATAAAGGCTTTGCTATTTCTGGTGTCCTATATGGATTACTTATATTATTTGTTATTCTCATAATATCTAATTTCTTATTTTGTTTTGTTGAAGCGAATAATAATAACAGTTCAGATA
>CANQKK010000038.1 GCA_947624475.1 uncultured Bacilli bacterium | reverse complement strand
ACTTGCCGTGATGGGCCTTCTTATCTTCATCGGAGACAAATGGGCAAGTAAGCATTACCGAAAAGAGACAAAATTTGAAGATATTACTTTAAAACAAGCCCTTATCGTCGGCATATCCCAAGCATTTGCCGTAATTCCTGGCTTTTCTCGAAGTGGAACGACCATTTTAGCAGGAAGACTACAAGGTATATCGAAAGAGGCTATAACAAAGTTTACTTTCCTCCTATCGGTTCCCGTTATCTGCGGTGCCACTATTCTTAAAGTAGGAGACTTAGAGTTTACTAAAGAGGTAATCATCGGTATAATTTCATCATTTGCAATGGGAGTTATTGCTATTAAGTTCTTGCTTAGTTATATTAAAAAGCACGATTTCTCAGTATTTGCTTTTTACCGAGTAATTATTGCAATAATTATTTTAGCAAAATTAATATTTTTTTAATATTAGTTTTCTTCCGCCGAATTAGTACAGTGGTAGTATAGAAGCATGGTAAGCTTCAGAGGACAGTTCAATTCTGTCATTCGGCACCAGATTGATTGTTACTCGAACTAATCAAATAATTTAATTGGTTCGTACAGATGCAATAAAAAATTATATTGTTCCAAACTTAACAGAAAAATAAAATTTATGTAAAATAAATAAAAAAAATTGAACTTTTTGTAAATTTGTGGTAATATAATGTTGTCTGAAAGGACAAGGAGGATATTAAAATAAAGTAGTAACTTTGTTATTAATACTTTATTCGACATTTTTTTGAAATAAAGTATATTATATTTTCCTTGAGTAATTAGAGGACCGGAAAAACTTCGCCCGGCACGCTTCGAAAGAAGTTTGAGTAGACATTTACAAAAGTCGAAAGTAGATATGTGGAAATTGGGAGTACCACCAAATTACTCATGTGACCTATACTCTTCGGGGTATGGGTCGCTTTTTTTAGGAAGATTGGGTTTGGTATAATTTATGAAAAAAGTAATTGATGTTTTGAGTGAGAAAATTGCAAAGGAAAAAGGATTAGAAAAACATGCTGGTAAAAAAATAGTTCAATATGATGGATTACTTGAGCACATTGCAAAACACGAGAGAGAATATATAAGTATTGAAAGCTGTGAATGCACAATAAATAATATTTCTACAATAATAAAAAATCCTGATTATATTTATTATAACAACGAAAAAAAAGCTTAGAGTATTATAAAAATTTAATGGAAAAAGTATGTGTTGTAGTTCAAATAGTTAATAAAAGAGAATTATATGTTGCAAGTGTTTATCCTGTTCGTGGAAATAAAATATCAAATCGTAAATATAAAGAAGCTTATAACAAGTATGTTGTTACAGAAGAAGAATTTGAAAAAAGAGAAGAAGAAAAAGTAAAAATGTAAAAGTCTATATATTTATCAAGAGCGGTAACTCTATAGCCTCTTTTTTATTTTTATAAATAATTTCTTCCAAATACCATCAAAAATTTTTCCGAAACTCTCATATTGTATGGAATAATAATTTTAGAACGTCATACGCCCTTCAACATAAAAACCCAGTTGAATATCAAACCCAACTAGGTTTTAAATAACCACTTTTTTAGTGCTTACTTTTATTGACAACTTCAACGAAGTTTCATTCATTTTTTATCTTAATCTTTGAATGGTAAGTGATAGTACAGGATTAACAAATGAAGATTCGGAATAAATAAGTTTAATATTGGGACTATTTAAATAAATAGTATTTAGACCTAAATTGACAATTTCAAAGACTTCATTATCTAAGGTTGTCGAGACGATTCCCCTTGCTACGACGGCAATTCCAGGTTGTAAGTCATTCCATACACTGGCTCCAGCGTAGACAGTTTCTTCATCGACTTTTCTAAAACCGACAGAAATAATATCAAAATCTTCGTTAAAAAGGGTCGAATTGGCTACGCGGGCTTCAATAGTATAATTAATAAGATAAATACCACTATGGACGATTGTAATTGTTTTATCGTCAGTATTTAAAATGAAATCGTCATTTATATCAGAAATTTTTATATCGATAGGTATTCGCGTATTAGATGGAACTGGAAGACCACCTTGGGGGAATCCTTCGTTAAAAGTAACAAAGTAGGCTGCTGGTATTTCGAGAGGTCCCGGTGGACCATCGGGACCAGGAACTCCTGGAGGCCCTTGAGGACCGGGATCTCCTTTAGGTCCAGGTTCGCCAGGTGGACCTACGGGACCTTCAGATCCCTGCTTTCCCTGGGGTCCTTCGGGTCCTTGGGGACCAGGAATCCCTTGAATACCTTGCTGTCCAGGTGGTCCTTGAATCCCTTGGATACCTTGTTCTCCGGGAACTCCAGGGATTCCTTGCTCACCCTGGATACCAGGTGGTCCCTCGGGGCCAGCAGGACCTTGTGGACCTCTGATAACACCTACGTCGACCCAATTATTTTCTGTCTTTGACCAGACATATAAATTATCTCCGACAAGATAACTCTCTCCGGGAAGACCCTCCGGTTGCTCTCTTTGTAGATCTTCGAAAGAATTAAAAGAACCAAGAATAGTAACACTTGTTCCGGGGGTTCCTTCGGGACCAGCGGGCCCTGGGATGCCACGTGGGCCTTCCGGTCCTATTGGTCCTTGAACTCCTGGAATACCCTGAATTCCGGGAATACCTTGCTCACCTTGTGGACCTCGCTCGCCTTGAAGCCCCATTTCACCCTGGATCCCTGCGGGTCCTTGGGGTCCCGTATCACCTTTTGGTCCGCGAAAAGATCCGATATTTTGCCAATTATTTGCAGTTTCAGACCATATATATAAATCATCGTCGACGATATAAGCATCGCCAATATTACCAGTTGGTGCATGAGTTAGTAATTCTTCTAAATTTTCATAAGAACCTAAAATATTAATTCCTTTGCCCTCTGGCCCGGTTGGCCCGGTTGGTCCGGGCATAGCAATCATTTGTGAAAAAGGTGGTGGACAGCATTTTCGCTGATAGTTTTCGAACTTATTTTTATAACATTTATCCATGATTATTTTCCTTTCTAATATAAGATATGAGAATATAGAACATATTGTAATCGAAAAAGCATAGGAAATATAAAGATATATAAAAATAAGTACTCTTCAAAAACATCACCAAAAAGTTGTAAATAACCTCTACACTCACACCAAATTGATTGTTACTCGAACTTTTTAAATTAAATGTGAATAATAATAAAATTAATGTTATGAGAATAGGAAATAAAGAATATATTTTTCTCACTGACTTAGATAGATATGCTGATGAAGATGATCCAAGATACCCTATTCAAAACTGGATGCGTAATAAAGATGTTATCGCTTATTTAGGATTGTGGAAAAAATTACATAACGAAAATTTTAAGGTGCCGAATTAGGCACCTTTAAAAACGAAGCTGGTAGTAATAAATTTAAGATATCACATCAAAAATGGATTAAAGAAATCAATGCAATCGGAAATAATATTTAAATCAGGTAATAATAGGAGAACATATACTTGTAGTGATATAGCATTAGTATTTGCAAGTTGGCTTTCTCCAGAATTTAAATTATATGTTATACAAGAGTTTGAAAGATTAAAAAGAAACGAAGCATATCAATACAAAGTTGATTGGACCGCTAGTAGAATGCAAAATCTAATTATCATATTCATACCGATTCAATTAAAGAAAATATTGTTCCTAGGTTAACCGAAAAGCAAAAACAATATGTATACGCCAAAGAAGCTGACGTTTTAAATGTCGCTTTATTCGGTGTGACTTTGAAAGAATGGCACGATAAAAATCTTAATCTTGAAGGAAATATTCGCGATTATACAGATTTAAGACATTTACTCATTTTATATAATTTAGAAAATACGAATTCTAAACTTATTAATGATGGCATACCCCAAAGAGAAAGATTAGCAAAACTTAATAATTCTGCTATTAGGTAAATGAAAATCTTAGAAAATGATAAATCTATAAAAGAACTAGAAAATTTAAATAAAAAATTAATCGGTACTAAATAGTTATGACAATTTAGAAAAAGTTTATCTATCAATCCTAACTTGTATCCAAATCGTATATTTAATAAAATAAAAGAAACATTAAAAAGCCTTGATTATGTAATATAGGATTATTTAACAAATATGAAAGTAAGACTATTAATAAAAAGATAATAAGAATAAGTAATAAAATTAAAAAAGTATTTACAAATTATCTATTTTCAAGTATTATATATAAATGATGAGGTGAAAGATAAGATGAATTTAAATTATCCATATAGTTATATTAATTTATTAGCATTTAGTAAACTTATAAAGTATGGTGAGAAAAGAAGTGTCAAAATAGATACATTAAAAAAATATCATAGTATTATGCTAAAAGAGGTATTAAATTATTTAGATAGTAAAATTAAATCCGGCAAAGAAATTGATGATAATCAAAGAAAAATTAAAGTAGTAATTCACAATAGCGATAATCTTCCTAACTTCTTAGAAAAATATAGTAATTATTTTATTCTCGAAGATAATACATTAAAATTACAGGAAGATGCTACCTATTATGACATTATTATCATAGCAAATGATTTGAAAAAAGAGCAAAATATAGATGATATCTTTGAAATCTGTAGTAGTAATCTTCCACTACTAGAATGCTTAAAAATAGATAAAGTTCGAAAACTACTAAAAAAATATCTCGAAGTAGAGGAAGAATTAGAAACAGAATATCAAAGACTTAGTAAAAAAGAAAATGTGGGTAAAATTAAAGAGGAAATTAAAAAATTATTACTAATAAGAGGATTATTTTATGTAAACTTAAATCAAAAACCTCTTTATGTAACGGAGACATATGCTATTGAAGCAGAACAAAAAATGGGTATAAAATATTATGAATATCAAAAATTCCCTATCGATCTTCAAAGGTACGAAAAAAGTAAATATTATATTTCTCCCTATGAAGATCCGCGTGCTGATATTGATGAAAAAATTTACGATATTTACCAATATGCTATTTTTGGTGATGAAAAAATAAACCATGAAAAGTTGTGTAATACCATCAATAGTATATATTACGGTAATCCTGATGATACTTTCGAAATAGATGTCGATTATGAAGAAGAAGATGAAGAAGATGAAGAAGATATTTATTTAGATGGCGAAGGATATGAACTTCAAGAAGAATTTGAAGAAGATGAGAGTGAAGTATTCCTATCTGAGGAAATCGACTTAGCATTTTATCTTGAATATCTTGATAAATTAGATAATTATATGAAACACTATGGTTACGATAAATCTTTAGTAGAGGCTAGATACAGACTATTATACGCTATTGATGATTTTGATTTATGTCTATATGAAGAAGATAAATTCCAAAAAGAACTCGAAAAATCCCGAGAATTAACTTTTAAAAAGGATGAGTTTATCTATTACGAAAATGAAGTTAGGTATATGACAGAAGAAATATTTAATATCGAAGAAGACCAAAATACTATCAAGAAACTTATATTTATATCGACCTACTATTATTTTACCAAAGATCGAGAAATAGAAGAAATTTTTATAAGAAACAAAAATCATAAATATTTTACAGTTTATTCAAATATTGTCTTTGAAAAAGATATAAGTAAAATAAAAAGAAAAACATTATCAAATTAAATATTAATTAAAAAATGGATACGTTTGAAATAGCACATTTAGAGCGAGCATCAAATTACCCATTTTTTTAATAATCAGTATATAAAAGCCAAAACAAATGTTTGATAAAATATTGACAACATAAAAATCATATCTTATACTTATAAGTAGAAGTATGGAAGTGATACGATGCACGATATATGGAATCCTTGGCACGGTTGCAAAAAGATAAGTGAAGGATGTAAAAACTGTTATATGTATTATTTAGATAAAGTAAGAGCAGATAAAGATGGCAGTATCATATATAAAACAAAAAATTTTAATTATCCTCTTTCGAAAGATCGAAAAGGAATGTATAAAATAAAAATGGGAGAGCAACTTCGCGTCTGTATGAATTCAGATTTCTTTCTCAAAGAGGCTGATGCGTGGCGCGAAGAAGCATGGCAAATCATCAAAAAAAGAAGCGATGTTATCTTTTTTCTTTTGACTAAAAGACCGGAGCGGGTAATAGATAATTTACCAGATGACTGGAATGATGGCTATGAGAACGTCTTTTTCAACGTTACGTGTGAAAACCAAAAAAGAGCCGAAGAGAGGGTTCCTATCTTATTAAAATTACCATTTAAGCATAAAGGAATTATGTGCGCTCCGATAATTAGTGAAATCTCTCTCGAAAAATATCTTAAGACCGGCCAGATAGAGCAGGTTGTAGTAGGCGGAGAAAACTACGGTGGTACTAGAGTTTGCAATTTCGATTGGATAAAGAAACTGCGTAGCGAATGCGAAAAATATAATATTACTTTTTGCTTTATCGAAACAGGGACAAAATTTTTAAAAGATGGTAGGTTGTATACTATTTCAAATAAGGAAGTACAAAGTAAAATGGCTCATCTCTCCAAAATGAATTATAAAGGAAAAGATATTGATTTTAAATTATATGATCCATTCGGAAATCTCTTAAAAACAAACCAACTATATAAAAAGAAATTTAGAGAAAGATGCCAAACGTGCGGTAGCAGGCTTATTTGTAATGGTTGCTCTAACTGCGGAAAGTGTGATAAGTAATGGACGACATCGATATTATGCTCTTAAAACTATCCACATCACCTTTTCGAAGTAAATTTACTCTTCGAAATAAAGAGGTAGAGTATATTAGAAAAAAAGGATTAGACAAAATCGAAGAGCAGGCCGAAGATATCATAAAAACAAGACTTGCTCCCGAGAATATTTTAAATGATGGACGCCAGACTCCAATGAAAAATCATCCTGTCTTTATAGCCATGCACGCTACGGCAACTTGTTGCCGAAATTGTCTCTTTAAATGGCATCATATTGATAAAGAGAGAAATCTTACCGATGAAGAAATTAACTACATAGTAAATCTTATTATGCGATATATAAAGAGAAATTTAGAATAAGAAATGTCTAACTATAAAAAAAATTATCAAGAACTTTACTTTTAAATTTACAAATGATATAATTAATACGAATAGAAGGTTGATATTATGGCAAAGAAAAAACAAAAAAAAGAAGAAAAGAAAAAGTTTGAATATAGTAATGAAGTTGTTGGAATTATTTTAATTTTAGCATCGATTATCGGAATCGGAGGGTATGGACCAGCCGGTAATTTTATTCGTTCTTTTGCCGTTTTTCTCGTAGGAAATATCTACATTTTTCTTCTCGTCGCTATTCTAGCTCTCGGTGGATACTTAATTGTTAAAAGAAAAGTACCAGATTTCTTAAATTCGAGATGGCTAGGACTTGCTGTAATTATCATTGGATTTTTAATTTTACTTCACATGAAGTATATAACCTTAAATACTGAAGAGGGAATTAAAATCATTACTGAAACCTTTAATAATTTACTTGTAACCTTTAAAAGCCCAAGTGCCATATCAAATAGTGGTGGTGGAATGATCGGAGCC
>CANQKK010000037.1 GCA_947624475.1 uncultured Bacilli bacterium | reverse complement strand
ATCCTGTATTTATCTGACTGAACTGTAACGATTATTTAAAAAAATAATAAGTGTATAATATAGTGTCTAATGAAAATAATATTATTGTAAGTTTTATTTTTATATGTTATAATGAACTCGAAATTAGGAAGGAAGTGGACTCGTGAAATTTAAATCGAGGAAAGATATTTTGATTATTATTACATATATTGCTATAATTATTTTCACTTTGGTTAATTTCGAGAAGATACTTTCAGTATTGGGAAAGATTTTTGATATTTTATCTCCTTTTATATTTGGAATAATATTGGCTTTTGTTTTGAATATTCTAATTAATTTTATTGAAAATAGAGTATTTGGAAAAGTTAAACCAGGAAAGGTATGGAAAAAGATTAAAAGACCGATTAGTTTGACTAGTAGTTTGTTAGCAATTTTAGTTATGCTTTGTCTTATTATTAATCTACTTATACCACAACTTCGTAATTCGGTAGTTTTGTTTACGGATACTTTGCCTGAATATAAGGATGATGTTATAAATATTATGAATAAATTTAATGTCGAAGAGAAAACTGTCGATAAGGTTACTGATTATTTAGATAATTTTGACAAGGCGATAACTGATTATATTAAAGATAATTCAAAAGATGTAATTACTGTTACGACGGAAGTTGCAACCTCTGTTGTTAAAATTATAAGTAAGGCTATTATTGGTATTGTTTTTGCAATATATGTTATTGCTCAGAAAGAAAATTTAGTTAGGCAGTTTAATAAACTTATGAATGCTTATTTTAAACCGAAGACGGTTTCGAAAGTCAATAATGTTGCTAAAATGGCAAATAAGACTTTTTCGAATTTTGTTACGGGTCAATGTATTGAGGCGGTCATATTTGGAGGAGTAAGTTTTATTGGGTTATTGATTTTTGGTATACCGTATGCTCCTACTGTAGCGGTACTTCTCGGATTTACGGCTTTAATACCTGTATTTGGTGCTTTTATAGGTACGATTTTAAGTGCTCTTCTTATTTGTATGGTAAATCCGGTAAAAGCGGTTATATTTATTGCGTTTATAATTATTTGGCAACAAATTGAAACGAATGTTATTTATCCAAAGGTTGTTGGAAAATCAATTGGTCTTCCAGGAATGTGGGTACTACTTTCAGTTACGGTTGGTGCTAGTGTAGCTGGAATTCTTGGTATGCTTATTGCTACTCCTTTGTGTTCGCTATTATATGCTCTCTTTAGTGAAGAGGTAAATGCAAGAATTAGGGAAAATAAGATAGTAAGTAAAGTAGAAGAAAAGACTTCAACGTAATGAAGTCTTTTTATAGTACTATAGCAATCATGTTAGATGATCCTTTATTTATTATTTTGGTTAATGTCTGACATAGTTTAAATCTTACACTATCAGGCATCATTGATAGTTTAGCTTGTATTCCTTCTTGAACGATGACATCTAAACTTCTTCCAAAGATTTCGCTTTTCCAAATATCGGTTCCATTTTCGTTTTGTGTTAAGTAGTTTATTAATTCTTTGCTTTGCATCTCACTTCCGATAATTGGTTCGAAAGTGCTTTCTACGTCGACTTTTATCATGTGAATTGAGGATGCTTTGGCCTTTAGTTTGATGCCATAACGTGGTCCTTGTTTGATTATTTCTGGTGGATCTAATTTCATATCTTCAAGAGTAGGTGATGCAATTCCATAACCGGTCTGTTTTACCATTTTGAGAGCGGATTTTATTTGATTGTATTCTTTTTTAGCGACATTTAATTCTTGGAATAAAGATAGAAGATCGGCTTTAGTTCCAACGGAAACGCCAATTACGTCATTTAATATTTGACTATATAGGCCAGCAGGTGCTTCTAAATTAATTGTTACTTCACCTGTTCCAGGATCTACTTCAGAAATATATGATTTGGCAATATATTCTGATTCAGTAAAATGTTTATTTATTTTATCGATATCTTTTAGTTTGTTTACTTCGGTTACTTCTTCTCTTATTTTGGTTATGTATTCTTTTTTTAGATAGTGGTCGGGGTTTAAGATAGCAATCCATTCGGGCATATTGACTTTTATTTGTTCTATTGGAAATTCATAGAGGGCTTCTTTTAAAATATTAAACATATCTCTTTCTTGCATGGCCTCGACATTTATAGGCATAACTGGTACTTGGTATTCTTCTTTTAGGCTTTCTGCAAGTTTTTCCGTTTCAGGAAGCATTGGATGAGCAGAGTTTAGTAATACTATATATGGTTTTCCTACTTTTGATAATTCTTCGATAACGGTTTTTTCGGCTTCGATGTATTCATTTCTAGATAGTTCTCCAATTGAACCATCAGTAGTTACGACGATACCGATAGTGGAGTGATCTTTGATTACTTTTTCAGTTCCGATTTCGGCGGCTTCCACGAATGGAATGGCCTCTTGGTACCAAGGCGTCATAACAAGTCTGGGTCCATTTTCATCTTCGTATCCTTTAGCGCCTTCTACTACATAACCAACGCAGTCAATCATTCTAACATTTGCTGAAAAATCTTCAATTTGAATTTTAGTTGCTGTTGCCGGAACAAATTTTGGTTCGGTTGTCATAATTGTTTTGCCCGCTGCTGCTTGGGGAAGTTCGTCGAGACATCTTTTTCGTTCGTATTCATCTTCGATATTTGGAATAACAATACTTTCCATAAATTTTCTGATAAAAGTTGATTTTCCGGTACGAACTGCTCCTACTACACCTAAATATATATCTCCACCTGATCGTTTTCCAATATTCTTGATAACATCTATTTTTTCCATAATTTACCTCTTTTCTTTTTTTCTCACTAAATATTATGTTAAATTATGGAGAATATGAACGAAATAAGATAATTTAAAAAAGAAAGTTACTTCTTTCTTTTAAAAACTTCCTTAATAAAATAGTTATATAAATTTTCAGTATTTGGTAAATCTTCAGGATGGAATTGGACGCCAATTGCGAAGTGATTATTATCTATGTATTCTATTGCTTCAATGATATTGTCTTCTGAGATAGCAGATACTTTGAAGGGTTCTTTTACTTCTTTTAGGGCTTCAAGGTGTCTCGTGTTTACTTCTAATTCATCTCCTAAGATGCTATTTATAACGGTTTCTTTTACTGTTTTGATTTTATGTAATTTATCCTTATGATAGTGATTATCTATTTTAATAAGGCTCTTATCATCTTTTTCTCCTGTGCTATATAGACCAATTAGTTGATGTCCCATACAAATACCTAATAGGGGAATATTATTTTTAATGGCGTAGTCGATAATTTGAAAATGGTAAGGATATACAGCGGTTCCACCTTGAATAATTATTCCATCACATTTATCTAAAACTTTAGTATCGATAGGAGAGTTATCGTAATTTAAAAGTGCTATGTAATTACATTTGTTGTGGATATATTTGAGATTATTTTTAGTTACTACTTGAAAATTAGTATTGCCGATTATTTCGTCTCGAGCAATGATGCCAATAGTTATATTTTCCATATTATATATATTTATCTAAATTTTGGGGAACTTTGTCATTTAAAATAGTATCAATTATTTTTTGTTCCTTTTCTTTAGATACTTCCCTTCCTGTCATTTTGGCTAAGTCACCGATGACCTCTTTTAATGTTTTCTCATCTTTCATATTACTTGCCTGCAATTTCGAGGCTAATGATAAAATGGTATCTTTATCAACTTTGGTTTTACTTTCGACTCTCTTAAAGAAATTATCAGAAAAATTCATTTAAAAACCTCCTAACATAATATATGTTAAGAGATTTTATTGGTTATTGATTTTAGTCGTTTTTGTTTTTATATTCTAAGATAATTGGTGTTCCTTCAAAGTCAAAATTTTCTCTTATTTTATTTTCGAGATATCTTTCGTAAGAAAAATGGATTAATTTGTTATTGTTTACAAAGAGAGTGAATTTTGGAGGAACAATGCCCGTCTGTGTTGCAAAGGTTATTTTAAGTCTCTTTCCTTTGTAAGAAGGTGGGGATTTTAGTAAGACGGCATCTCTTATGACATCGTTTAGAGTATTAGTCTTAACTTCTCTTCGAGAGTTTTCATAGGCTTTGTCAATTTCGGGCATAATTGTAAAGATTCTTTTCTTAGTTAAAGCAGATACAAAGGTTATTTTAGCGTAGGAGAGAAATTTGAATTCAGCACGTATTAATTTTGTAAAAGTACTGATATCGTTTTTATCGTTTACGGTATCCCATTTGTTGACAACAATAACAATCGGTTTTCCTTCTTCGATAGCATAACTCGCTATATGTTTGTCATGTTCGATTATTCCTTCTTCAGCATTTATTATAAGGAGACAAACATCGCTTCTTTCGATTGCTTTCATCGATCTTAATACAGAATATTTTTCGACTCTTTCAAATATTTTGCCACTTTTTCTTATTCCTGCGGTATCGATAGCGACATATTTCTTTTTATTATATGTAAATTCGGTATCGATAGCATCTCTTGTGGTACCTGCGATAGGAGAGACAATTACTTTTTCTTCATCTAAAAGGGCATTTACGAGACTACTTTTACCGACATTTGGTCTTCCGATTAAACAAAATTTAATGCGATTGTCTTCTTCATTTTCTTCGGGTACTTCTTTGAAATCTTTTACAATTGTATCTAGAAGATTACTAAGACCTAGGGAATGTTCTCCGCTTATAGGTAGAACTTCTTTGAAACCTAGTTCATAGTAGTTATATATATTTTCTTCTCTTTTAGAATTATCGAGTTTATTTACGGCAAGGATAACTTTTTTACCAGATTTCATGAGTGTGTCTCTAATTAGATAGTCATTTTGATTAAGTTCGGTAAGACCATCGACAATAAAAATAATGGTATCTGCTTCTTCGATAGCAATATTTGCTTGAACGATAATTTCGTTATTAAAGTCTTCGCTCGAAACATCAATTCCACCGGTATCTATTAGATGAAATTTATAATTTTTATAGGTAACTGTTCCATATATTCTATCTCTCGTAACACCTGGAGTATCTTCGATAATTGATATTCTTTTTCCAACTAATTTGTTGAAGACAGTTGATTTTCCAACATTTGGTCTTCCAACAATTGCTACAGTAGGTATTTTCATAGTCTGTCACCTCTTCGTTAGTATTATAGCAAAAAAAAAGAAAAAATACTATACTTTTATCTTTATACCATGATTTATTATGTAATATGATTCATCGCAAACTAAATCTGATAGTTCGAGAATATTTAAATATTTGTCTTGACTAATGTTATCTTTTATTTCGAGATAAAAATTATTTTTGTAGTAGTAGATATTTTCTTTTTCAAGATTATTATTTTTGATATCGAAGTAATCCATTTTATAAAGGAATGGCGTGTCGGTATGGATAGTTATTTTTACTTCGATTTCGTCACTAATATTTAAAAATTTAGCATAGTTTTTTAAAATGATAATTGTTCCGTAATTTTTATTTATGTAGAAATCGAGAATGATGAGGTTATTTAATTTTTTCTTTTTGATTATTTTTTTGTATATTTTTTCAGTTATCTTGGCTAGTTCTTCGCGGTCATAGACATCAATATTTATACTTGGCATTTTAATTAAATAATTGTTGTTTTCTAGTAATTCAATTATCATAATTCACTTCCATAGTAATTTATGTATAAATGAAAAAAAGGAAACTTAATTTAAGTATTTTCCTATTTCGTTATAAACTTCTTCTCTTCCTATCTTAGTTATGCAAGAGAAGAGAATTATGTCATTATCATTTTCGATATTTAATTCTTTTTTGATGATAGATTTATTTTTTTGATGATTATTTTTAGGTACTTTATCAACTTTAGTACAGATAATAGTTACTGGAATATGGTAGTAACTTAAGTAGTTGTACATCATTATGTCATCTTCGGTAGGTTTTCTTCGAAAATCAATTAAAAGAAAAACTTTTTGAAGATTTTTTCGCGATTCTAGATAGTTTTCCATAATGAGACCGAACTTTTTTTTGAGTGAGGCTCTTACTTTAGCAAAACCATAACCGGGAGCATCGACAATGTAGAATTTGTTATTTATTTTGTAGAAGTTTAGGGTCTGGGTCTTACCGGGAGTTGCCGATGTTCGGGCGAAATTTTTTCTATTTATAATACAGTTTATAAAACTACTTTTTCCAACATTACTTCTTCCCACTAGTAAAAATTCTTTTTTGTTATCAGTTGGATACTGGCTTTCTCTTACCGCTGAAATTACTAATTCAAGGGTATTAATTTTCATATAAATCACCGCTTTAATTGTATCATAATGTTTTATGTCGTGTCAAATTAAAAAGAGACTCTAGTTGTCTCTTCTCGTGAATATTAGAACATATCTTAGTATTTCGAGCATGGTACTTATAAGAGAAGCAATGTAGGTGAAAGCCGCTGCTGAAAGCATATTCTTTGCTTCGCCTTTTTCGTCTTTGGTGACTAATTTTTTGTTTTCCAATTCTGTTAGGGCTCTCTTTGAAGCATTTAATTCGACTGGTAGAGTTACTAACTGAAATAATAACATGGAACATAGTAATATAATACCTACTTCAATTAGTGTGTAAGAGAATATTACTCCTAGAACGATGGCAATATAACCGATTCTCGTAGAGAGATTAACAAAGGGAATGATACTACTTCTTATTCTCATGGGAGCGTATTTATCTTTATCTTGGATAGCATGACCACATTCGTGGGCTGCTACGGCAAGCGAGGCAATTGAAGTGCCATGATAGATGTCACTAGATAGTTTAATTACTTTTCTGGTTGGATCGTAATGATCCGATAAGTTTCCTCTCGTTTCTATAATCATAATGTCATTTAGTGAATTTTCATCGAGAATTTTTCTTGCAACATCGAATCCTGTTAAGTTTTTACTGTTTTCGATTTTTTTGTACTTTCGATAAGATGATGAGACAGCAATTTGGGATATAAAAGTTATTATAAGTGCTACAAATATAATTAGATAATTTAATTCAAAACTATTCATTTTATTCTTCCTTCCTATAAAATATTTTCTTCAATTAATTGTTTTCTATACTTATCTGCTGTTTCGAAATCTTTATTATTTCTGGCTTCGGTCCAATTGTGATACATTTTTATTTGATTATCAGAAAGTTTAAACATATCATATTTTAAACCTAAAATATTGGTAATAGTTAATATTTTATTCGTTATTAGTAATATGTTTTCGCTATTATTTCTTATTTCACTATTTAGCGTTTTGACAAGTTCTAGGACGAGGGTAATGACGTTTGGTGTATTTAAATCATCGTCCATATATTTTTCGAACGTCTCGTCTTTAGTCATATCGTCTAGGTTGTAGTTGTTATTTAAGTTTAGATAGAGATTAGCATTTTTTAAAACAGTTTTTATTTTATTATCAATATTTTTGGCTTCTTCAAATACTTTATCAGTTAAATTAATAGGTAAGCGATAGTGAGTGCTAAATATTGCTAATTTTATGACATTAGCGGAATGCTCTGTGATAAAGTCTCTTGCTAAGACGAAATTGCCGAGGCTTTTACTCATCTTTTCATCGTTTATGTTTATGTGTCCGTTATGGAGCCAATAATTAGCAATATAGTTGTCGTTTAAAGCGATACTTTGGGCGATTTCATTTTCGTGATGTGGAAACTTTAAATCTACTCCTCCACCGTGAATATCAATTTTATCACCAAATAAATTATTTATCATAACTACACATTCCGTATGCCATCCTG
>CANQKK010000036.1 GCA_947624475.1 uncultured Bacilli bacterium | reverse complement strand
TTAAGTACAAATTTCTTTATAAAGTATTGAATTTATTAATAAAAATCACAATTATTATTTTAAACTATAATTTTAACGTGTATTTTCATTTAAATATACTACCAAAACTTAAAAATGTATGGTATAATCTCTATAGGAGAAAAATTATGAAGATTATTGAATTAACAGAAACTCAATTTAAAAATTATTCTAAGATGCACAGTTCACGAAATTATTTTCAAACAGTCGAATATGCTAATATCAAAAGTGATTACACTAGGTATTATCTAGGATTTATCAATGAAAATAACGATACTTTAATGGGAGCAGCTCTCATTCTCGAAAAAAGTATCGGTAAATTAAAAATAGGTTATGTTCCTGGTGGCTTTCTTATTGATTATGATAATGATAATTTATTCAAAGATTTTATAATAACTCTAAAGGCATATCTCAAAGAAAAAAAATATGTCTACTTAAATGTAGAAAATAGAGCCATTTATAAAATGTTTAATAAAAATAAAGAAGTATTATATTTCGATACTAAACTTATTAAAGAATTAGATGAACTTGCCTTTGTAAAAAATGATAAAAAAACTGTGCAAGAAGTAATATTGAAAAGTGAAAAAACGCCAAATGAAACTTATGCAATGTTTAATTCTAATACTAAGAGAAATATTAATTTATCTCTTAAGAGGGCTATAACCATCTACAAAGATGAAAATAATAATCCCGATACTATCTTTAACTTGAATAAAAATTTAGATCGAAATTATATTGATAGTATTCTTAAAAACTTTAATACCCCTAATCTATCTTCCGAAATTTATTTTGCTAAGATAGACCCCGAGCAATATATTAATAATTATCGTTTTCTTCTCAAAGAAGAGGAAGAAAAAAATGATAAACTTAATGACATTATGCAGAATGTAAATATTAAGAAAACAAATGACATAATAAATAAAAAAATGGAATCTGATAAGCTTATAACTAAATATAATAATGAAATAATAAAAGCGACAAATCTTTATTCTAAATATCCTAAAGGAGCCATTATCGGAGCCATATTGATAGTCAAAAATAATAGAGAAATATATTTCTTAGATGAGGCTCATAATAAAGATTTAGAAAGTTTCTACTCTTCACATTTAATAAAATGGGAAATTATTAAAAAGTATTTAACACAAAACTATAAAATATTTAATTTTGGTAAAATAAATAGTATGGAAAAAACTGACAAGACATATACTTTCAAAATGGGTTTTGGTGGTAATGTCTACGAGTACATTGGAAATTATGATTTAGTAATTAATAAATGGTTATATCGTATTGTCAAAGTAATATATACTCTAAAAAAATAAAGTTAAGGAAATCCCCTTGATTTTATTTTTTATATTAACATATTTAATATTAAAGTAAGTACTATTCCAAATAAAATACCCATAGTTACTTCTAATGGTTTATGTCCTAAACTTTCCATAAGTGAAGTATTAGCAAGTTTATTAATTTCCCTAGCATGAAGTCCACTCTCGTACCTAATTCCCATAGCATCATAGATAACAATTAAGGAAATAATTAAAGAGAGAGCAAAGAGTGAAGAAGTAGCCCCACTATCCAAAAAGATGAGAACGCTTATGCTAGAGACTAAAGATGAGTGAGCACTCGGCATACCTCCCATTCCCCTAAAAAATTTCTCCATACTAAATCTTTTATTTTTAATACCATCGATTATAACCTTTAAAGTCTGTGCTAGAATAGTAACAAAAATTGGAATAATAATATATTTAAATGATAGCATAAAACACCTTCTTATATTTTATTTTATGCTATCTAATAAAGTTTTGCTCTTTAAATATATTCCCGAATACCTTTCATAATAATCATTGATAAATAAGTCAATTTCTTCTTTTACTACGTCCTCTACATCTATCTTCGTAATCCTACTTAAGTCGACAAAATATAATCCTCTAATTAAACTTATTGTTTTAGGTGATACTATTTTTTCTCCCCGATAACAATTCTTACAAATATATCCCCCTTTATAACTAGATATCGTAACTATATCACTCGTATTACCACATTCGATACATTTATCAATAACAGGTCTAATACCTAAATAATTTAATAATTTAAGTCTTAAAATATTCATAATCATCATCGGATCATATCCTTTATTTATCTTATCTAATGAAATAACAAACAAATCATAAATATTTTTATTACTCTCATGCTTATATACTTGAACTACTAATTCTGATATATATGTAGCATAACTAATTTTTTTAATATCTTTTCTGATATTACGATAATCATTTAATATATCAGCATCTACTAACTTCGATAATCCCTTCTCTTTATAATAAATATTAAATACTCCAAAAGATAGTTTACTAGTAACTGAAAAAAAAGGACTCTTTAGCCTTTTAGCCCCTTTTGCTATAACTCCGATAATACCATTCTTGGTAAAGATATTAATTATTTTACTTGTATCTTCAAATGATACTTCACTTACGACAATGCCCTCTACTTTTTTATACATACTAATCACTTTCTTTTTCTAGTTCTTTATATTTTAAATAATATTCTATCTTCCCCGTTTTCATAAAAAGAAGCCAAATATCATATTTATCCATTATATCACCCAGTAATATAATGTTTCTTTTTAAATCTATTTATTCAAAAAATCACTATATCCCATCGAATTTAAAAATTTATCTTTATCGCGCCATTTTTTTACTACTTTAACAAATAAATCAAGATATACTTTCTTACCAAAATATTCTTCGATATCTTTTCTTGCTCTCGTTCCTATCTCTTTAATCATATTACCATTTTTACCGATAATAATTTTCTTTAAACTTTCTCTATCGACGATGATATCTACTTTCGAAGTAATTAGATTATCTTCGAAAGTAAGTTCTGCTACTGTACAAGTAACTGAGTGTGGTACCTCTTCTTCCGTTAAATCCAGTACCTTCTCTCTAACAAACTCCGAGATAATAAAATCCGGTGAATTACTAGTTACTGTATCACTATCAAAATACTTAATATTATCCGGCAAATACTTCTCAAGTACTTCAATTAATCTATCTAGATTATCCCTCTTTCTTGCCGATACAGGAATAATCTCACTAAAATCATACATTTTCTGATAAGCATCTATCTTCTTAAGTATCTCTTCTTTAGGTAATTTATCTATCTTATTAATAACCAAAAATACTGGTTTATCCACATTTTTTAATACATCGATAACAAACTGATCTCCCGTTCCTATCTTCATCGTAATATCGACCACTAAAATAATAATATCGACATCATTAATCGTATAATAAGCCTGTTTATTAAGTATTTTTCCAAGTTTATTACTTGGCTTATGAATACCAGGAGTATCTACAAATACTATTTGTGTATCATTACCACTATATATTCCCTGTATCATATTCCTCGTCGTCTGAGGTTTATCCGAAGTAATAGCAATTCTTCTTCCCAATATATTATTTAAAAGGGTCGACTTTCCAACATTAGGTCTCCCTATTATACTTACAAAACCACTCTTCATTCTATTACCTCCTCAAACATAACTTAATTGTATCAAACTTCTAACTATCCGTCAATTAATAAAAAGAAAAAGTCATAAAGCATTATGACTAAATATTAAAACTATATCAATTTTCTCTAAAAAGGAATAATTACTCTGCACTATCTTGAGCTGAGGCTTTCTGAACTGCCTCGGCCTCAATCTTCATCGACACCTCTGCATTTTGAGAGTTATTATGAGATGAAGGACCATCGACATAGAAAATTATTAAGTATTCTTTTTTAGTATTATCCTTTGGTAAATCAACTGAATGTAATGTTTTTGTTCCTTTACTATCTATACTACCGCTTGCTACGACAGTAAATGTTTTCCCCTTTAAACTACTTGCAGAAACATTAGAATCAGTAGATGAAGAATACTCTGCTACTGCATATTTTAAGGCTCCCTTACTATCTCCCGTACTAGTATAAGAATCACTTAACTTATCGACAACTAATTTAATATTTAAAGTTCCATCGATATTACAGCCAGATTTTATTCCCGCAGCCACATTAGTAACAGCCATTCCTTCATAAACTGTAATTTGATTGTTTTCTTTTTTTACCTGCTTTTCATCAAACAACTTTAAATTAGCACTAGTAATATTTTGTCCTTTAACATAATCGACATTAAAACAAGTCGAAGTATCAGTAACATTTATCTTATCACTACTCCAAGTATAATAAGCATAAGTAAGTCCTGCTACTAAAGCAATAAATAAAACTATTCCAACTATTGAACCTATAAGTTTAGAATATTTTACTTCCATAATCACCACTCTTTTCTTTCATATAATAATTAAATTTTCACTTTCTATCTACATTAATATTATCACATTTTAAAAACTATTGCAATGTTATTTTCTTTTTTTACACAATAAGACATAAAAGTTTATAAAAAAACATATCTCCTAAAAAAGATATATTTTATTTACTTACTTTAAATCACTACTCCCAAAAGGGTGAGGACATAAATCTTTAACAAGATAAGTTTCTTTATCACCATCATTACTATATAGAGTAATTTCTGCATCTTTTGGAAAAAACTCACTGATAACCTGTCTACATAAGAAACAAGTCGACGCTATCCTCTCTGAATCACACATGACATATAATTTACTAAAATCTCCCTTTTTATATCCACTTGCTATTGCCGAAGTAATTGCTACTCTCTCGGCACAAATTGACGCTCCATATGAAGCATTTTCAACATTTACTCCGCCAAATGTCTTACCATCGTTCATAAGACAAATAGAGGCTACTCTAAAAGCTGAATATGGACTATAACTATTTCTAAGTAACCTTTTTAAACTCTCTTCCATTATATCCCTCCTATTATATCAATTATCTTCGGTCCAAAGATAATTATTCCTATTATTACTGCTAAAAAACACGAAGTAAGAACTGCTCCAGCCGATACATCTTTCGCTATTCTAGCAACTTCATTATAACTAGTCGTACATAAATCTACTGTTTTTTCAATAGCCGTATTAATTATCTCCGTAATGAGGACTAAGAAAATAGTAGTAATTACAAAAATAAATTCCATTTTCTCTATTTTCAGTACCATACTGAGTATGAGAGTCAAAACAGCAATAATTATCTCTCTTATAAAGTTTTTCTCGGAAGTTGTAACATAAGAAATACCATTTAGACAGTCTCTCAGACTTCTTCCAAAACTTCTCTTTTTATCTTTTGATTTCAAACTCATCGAGTAATTCCTCCTGTTTTAGAAACATCTCTTTTTCCTCTTCTTCATTCATATGATCGTATCCCAAAAGATGAAGAAGACCGTGAGTAGCCAGAAAACATACTTCTCTAAGACGTGAATGATTATATTCTACCGCCTGGTCGTAGGCAACGTCTATGGCAATATAAATATCACCAAGTAACCTAAAGTCTTCGTATACAATATCTTTATTATCTTCGAGAGCAAAAGATATCACATCTGTAACTCTATCAGTATGTCGATATTCTCTATTAATTTCATGAATTTTCTCGTTACTCACAAATATTATATTAAATATTCCCGTCTCTATTTCTAATTTCTTTACGACAAAATTCATATATTCTTCAAGTTTGTCTATTTCGGCAATATCCTTTTCGGTATTATTAAATATATCAAACATCTCTATCCCCCAACCATTCCAAATAAATTAATATTAAACGAATACATTATGACAAGAACTAACAATATAATAATTAAAACATCTAAAATAATATCATTTTTAAATATTGTAACTTTATTTTGAATAGCATCCATTCCAATAAATCCTAAAAATCCAACTATTCCACCAACTAAATTTAAAATAATATCATCAATATCAAATACTCTACCAATATAATACTGAACTGTCTCTATTGTAAGAGAAACAATAACGGTAAGAATAACTATTACCGAACACTTTTTATTTCTAATGAAATATGATGCTAGAAATCCATAAGGAATAAATAACATAATATTTCCCATTATATTTTTCATGAACTTAGGTGAACCAAAATTATACCTAAATATTTCCTTAAAAGGTACAAAATTAGATACCCCATAGTTAATATCTTGAAAAGTAACAACATGAAATAGACACAATATATAGACAATAAAAATTAGATAGATGAGTTCCTTATGTAATTGAAATCTTTTATGTTTCGTTATTATATAGGCAATTCTAAGAGTAGATAAGATAACCGTAATAATTATAATCATCGGCCAAATATCTGGCATAACTTCAAAAACCACGTTTTTAATCATCACTTTTACCTCCCAAAAATTCTTCTTTTCTTAAAACCATAAATAACAAATCACATCAACTACAATTTAAAACTCCTAAAACAAAGATACCACAACAATGGTATCCTGTCAATAAAATTTACCTATCTAAATCGTATTTATCTAACTCGTCGGCAAGTTCTAACTGAGCCTTTATAATATTCTTAACTCTATTTTTATAGACCGTAATATTCTTTCTTAACATCACGGCTTCCGACTCTGTTTTTTCCGCTGTCAAAAGAGCCTCATGAATAATTGAATTAGCATTAGTTCTTGCCTCTTCAACTATCATATTTGCCTCTTCTCTAGCAAGTTCTTTCATTCGGTCAGAAGTATTTTGTGCTGCCATAATTGCCTCGCTCACCTTAGTTTCCGAAGTCAAAACTCTCTTTTTCTCATTTTGTAATTCCTCTTCCAATGAAGATACTTTTTTATGTAAGAGAAGATTATCATTATGTTCTTTTTCTAGTCTCTTGATAACTATATCTATGAACCTATTTACTTCTTCGATATTATAGCCGTCGCTAACTACCGTAAATCTCTTCATAAGTCACCTCTTACCACTCGATATCTGGATCTGCCTTCTTCTTTCCTTTATCATCTTCTTCAGTTATCGATCCCTCGACATTGACATTCTTTGGAGTACATAAAAATATTCCTGCTCCAATCTTCTGAAGATCACCACCGATAGCATATACTGTTCCACTTAAAAAATCCACTATTCTTTTAGCCTGGTCAGGGGTAACTCTCTTCATATTTACGACAACTGTATTTTTCTTTTTCAAATGATCTGCAATTTGTTGACTCTCCGAATAGGCTCTAGGTTCTAACAATATCATCTTAGATCCATTAGGAATAGTCACCTTATCAGCATCGTAGTATTCATCCTCATTTTCTCCATCCATAACTTCTTCAGTTACAAACTTTTTTAATTTATTTAGTGCCATGTAAATCACTCCTATTCTTAAATAATTTTACCATACATTATTTTAAAAAACAACAACTTTATTATCTTTTTACATCTTTTTACATTATTCGCATTCTATATCATACTTATAATTAAAGTTTTTTGTATCACAATCATAGATAACTATAACTGAAGTATTACTTAAATCTTCTTCGTTATAAGGATTAATCGTACTACCAGTTAAAGAGCCCGAATCAAATAACGTAGAAAGAGGAATTTCTTTTTCTTCACCACAAGAAAAATCAAGACTATTCCTATTATTATTTACATAAACCTTCGTTGCTCCCACAATATTATCTCTAAGAGTCTTACAGAGTCTCGCATTATTTTTTCCAAGTGATTTCAAAGCAGTAGGAACGATAATAATTGATAAAATAGCAATAATTGAAATAGCGACCAATAGTTCGGCGAGAGTAAATCCCTTTCTATTCATCAGTATCACCCTCATTATAAAATACTTTGAGACTAAAGTTTTCTATTCCACTATTATTATATACGGAGCATTCTTCTTCCGTAAACTTAATATTATTTGCACTGATAGTCTCTTCCTTAGAAGAATAAAAAGAACAAGTATTACCATCTATTGTGAAAATATATTTACCAGTATACTCGGTTGTAAACGGAAGAGAAGTAATATCCAAATCTTTTTCTTTCATA
>CANQKK010000035.1 GCA_947624475.1 uncultured Bacilli bacterium | reverse complement strand
CGATAACATGAAATTTTTAAATAAACTAAAAGATTTATTTGTTGATGAAGAAGAGGTAATTGAAACTCAAGAAATTGAAGTTGAAGAAAATGAAGATCATAAACTTCCAACTTTCATGCGAAATAAAATTGAACAGGAAGAGCAAGTAGAAAAGAAAGATCCTACTCCAATAAAAAAAGAAGAAGAGTCGGTAAGCGATAGAGAAATTGTCAAGACGCGAAGTGGAACTAATTTTTCATTTCCTATTGATATGGATGACTCTGATATTTTTGAAGACACGAGTTATAGTAATCAAAACGTCTTGGCAAGAGAAAGTATAAAGTCCGCTCCTGCTATCGAACCATATTCAAAAAAAGAGGAACCATTACCAAAAAAATTTCGTCCAACTCCTGTTATATCTCCTGTTTATGGTATCTTAGATAAAAATTATACTAAGGATGAAGTTAAAGTTCAAGATGAGGACTCTTATGAAATTCAAAGACCATCTCGTAAAGTTGATTTTGAAACTGTGCGAAATAAAGCATTTGGTACATTAACTGACGACATCAAAAACAATTTGTGCGAAAATTGTGAACTGTATCAAGAAGTAAAGATAACCAAAAATGCCGATCGTAAACTAAAGGAAGAAATAGAAGACGGATTATTATCCGAAATGACTAAAGAAGATGTCTCTCTCGGTACGGCCGAAGAAAATTATTTCGATTTTGGTGTAAGTTATGAGCAACCAAAAGTCAAAACACCTGAGCCTGCCATAGTAAATATCGATGAGATCGAAGTAAACAACGATATTAAAATAATTAATCATAATGAAGAAGAAAGTACAGCTGAGAAAATTGAAGTAAAAGCATCTGAAGATACAAAACCGAAAAAAAATATCAAAAATAAAGAACCAGAAAATCAGGAAGACCTAGAAAAAGACCCTGTTATAGAAGATAAAATAGAAGAAAAACCATTGGAAAATACATCTGATGAAATTCCACTTGAAGAAATAGATACTGATATTTTTAATTTAATTGATTCAGTTTATGATGAGGAGGAAAAATAATGACCGTCAGTGAAGTTTTACCAGTAGTACTTTATATTTTAGGTGCTATTTTGCTTGTTGCATTAATAGTATTAACTGTAAAGCTAATAATAACAATGAATAAAATCGAAAAAGTTGTTGATAATATTACTGTTAAAGTTAAAACTTTAGATGGCGTATTCGAAATAGTTGGATCAGTAACTGGTAAGTTTACCTTTATTGCTGATCGTATTATCGAATATGTATCATTATTAGTGGAAAAAATTTTTAAAAGAAAGGAAAACAAAAATGAGTAAAAAAGGATTGGGAAAATTTGTCTTAGGAGCAGGATTAGGAGCGGGGCTTGGACTACTATTTGCTCCCAAAAAAGGTTCTGATTTAAGAAGACAAATCAGAAACAAAATGGAAGAATTTATGAAAGACGTCGACAAGATGACTGTCGAAGACATCAAGAAAGAATTTACTACTAAAGTAGATGAGGTAAAGAAAGAACTAGACGATTTAGACAAAGAAAAAGTACTTAAAATTGCTAAGAAAAAAGCCGATGATTTAAAGAAAAAAGCCAATGAATTAGTTGATCTTGCTAAAGAAAAAGGAACTCCTGTTCTCGAAGGAATAGCGGAAGACTTAAAACAAAAGACTATTTCAGTTGCTAAAGAAGTAATTGATAAATTAGAAGAAAAGTAATCCTAAGTGATTATTTTTTTCGATTTTGAAAGGATGATTAACATGAAAGCACTAGTAACCGGAGCATCTTCTGGAATGGGGAAAGATATGGCAATATATCTCTTAAGTTTAGGTTATGAATTATTTGTCGTATCTCGCGATAGAAAGGCCCTTGAACAAACATATAAAGAATATAAAGACAAAGTGACCATATTAAATTTCGATTTAAAAGATGAAGAAGAATGTCGTCACCTCTATAAGATTCTCCAAAAAGAAAATATCGATATTTTAGTAAATAACGCTGGCTTTGGAGACTCAGGAAATTTTACTGAGACAGATTTAGATAAAGAATTAGAAATGATTAATTTAAATATTAAGGCCTACCATATATTAACTAAACTGTTCCTTCGAGATTTCACCAGACGTGACTATGGCCGAATTTTAAATGTCGCCTCGATGGCGGGTTTTATGCCAGGACCTTATATGGCAACCTATTATGCGACTAAAAGTTATATTTTAAATTTATCACTTGCTATTTATGAAGAATTAAAGAAAGATAAATCCCATGTCAAAATATCAATTTTCTGCCCGGGACCAGTTTCCACAAACTTCAGTAATGTAGCAAATGTCAAATTTAAAATACCATCATTAAGTAGCAGTTATGCTAGCAAATTAGCAATAGATGGAATGTTTCAAGATAAACTCATAATTGTTCCGCCAAACATGAAAATAAACCATATTTTATCCAAAATATCTCCAACTAAATTGACGCTAGCAGTTTGTTCTTTAGTTCAAAGACATAAAAACAAATAATTTATCAAAAAACCAAAGAAGATGATAAAAATTCATCATTTTTTTGGTATAATTGAGACAAGAGGTGGTAACTGTGAGTTTTACATCTACTGTCAAAGATGAGATTACTAGACTTGAGACGACGAGATTAGAAGATATATCTGAACTATCGGCCATTGTTCGCTTGTCTTCTACAATTGGAAAGGACATTAACATAACTATTGAAAACAATGCTGTCGCCAGAAAAATATTTAAGTCAGTAAAAGAAATTTATGACATATCTCCCAAAATCACAATTCGCAATAAAAAATTAGGAAAAGGTTATACTTATATTTTAAACATTCAAAGTAATATAAAAAATATTCTCGAAGATCTTTCCATATTAGAAAAAAATAAATATCTAAGTATTCCCAAAGAATATATAATATCTGATGAAGAACAATTAAGGTCTTATCTTCGTGGCGTTTTTCTTGTGTCCGGATCCGTTAATGACCCTAAAACATCTAGGTACCATTTAGAGTTTGTTTTAGATACCAAAGAGTACTCCGAGTTTATAAGTAATCTTCTAAATTCTTACGATTTAAATAGCAAAGTAATAAAGAGAGAAAAAAACTATACCGTCTATATTAAAGAGGCTGAGAAAATATCTGATTTTTTAAGAATAATCAAAGCATTTTCTGCCGTAATGTATTTTGAAGATATAAGAATATATCGGGATCATAAAAATATGACTAATAGACTCAATAATTGTGAACAGGCCAATATCGATAAAGTTTTCTTAACAGCCGCTAGGCAAGTAAAAGATATCGAAAAATTATATGAACTTGACATGGTCGATTTATTAGATGAAAAATTACAGGAAGTAATCGAGTATCGTATGAAATATAAAGAAAGTTCTCTTCAGGAACTAGCGGATATCATTTCATTAGAGACAGGAAACGAAATAACAAAGTCTGGTCTTAATCATCGTTTTCGCAAAATAAAAGAAATAGTTGAAAGCCTTAAAAGTGATGTATAGAAATAGTCAAATAAAAAATACCGTGGTAAAAATTGGAACTATTCAGAATCTAGATAACACAAAATTAATATAATTTTGATTTTTCCTTTATTTTAAGAGAAAAATACATATTTATAATTTTTTTAAAATGATTTTATTCCTATATAGGAAAATCATAAATCCCTTTATTTATGGGAAGTTTCCTTTTTTTAATATTGATAGTCTGAATAGTTGCCAAAATTGTCGTCTTTTGTCAAAAAAATGTTGAAAAAGTGTTGACAGATTAAAAAAAATCATGTATACTCTAATTATCTAATAGAAAATAATCAAAACATACAATATCAATAAAACACATATAACGATTTTTTATGTTATACGTGATAAATTTCCAAAAGAATTTATTGTTGGTATTATAAGTGGAGATTATGGTTCGGGTATTAGGGTAGAGACCTTAATTCTTATCTGTCTATTAGAGATACATATATGTATGAGAGAGAAACTCATAAGATGGGAAGCTATTTTATATTAACTGACATTAATATTTAATAGTTATTCGAAAAAACTTGGGAATGGATTGTTTGTCAGGCAATTCATTCTTTAATTTTAAATTATTTTGATTCTTAATAAAATAACTTCCAAATATCAAAAATTGGTAGTTGACATCCTAAGAAAACAATAATATAATATAGATGTAATTAGTTAAAAACGCATGATAAGGACAAGATTATAATCATTTTAATCATAGAGAGTCAGTGGTCGGTGTAAACTGATATTAAAAGGTTATAGTTACTACCTTTGAGTGAAATAGAAAACTATTTCCGGTTACAAGCCGTTATCCAAAAAAAGCCAAATAAAGGGATGGTACCGTGTTAAAAGCACTCCCTTGCTTGGCTTTTTATTTGTCAGGAGGTGAAAAAATGAGCGATGAAATTATTACAATAAAAATACTTCAAGAGAGTGGCGAGGGCTACAAAACAAAATGTATTGACTGCTCTAACATGAGTATTGAACAGTTATTACAATTAAGAGAAGAATTTTCAGGAACCGATGCTGTGTCTTATATCGATACAATATTACTAAGTAGAGTAGCGACATCCAAATATATCGAAGAATGTCGAAGTGATAACCGCGAGTATAATCGAAAAAGAAATATAACGCGGAAGAAAAAGCAGGGGAAAAGAAAATTTTATGGAGGTAAAAAATGCTAAACATTAAAGAAAATGAAGATTTAAGTAAATTAAATCACTCTTGTGCCCATCTTTTAGCGCAAGCTGTCAAACATTTATACCCACATGCCAAATTTTGGGTTGGTCCAGTAATTGAAGAAGGATTCTATTACGATATCGATCTAGGAGAAGATGTCATCAAAGAAGAAGATTTACCCAAAATTGAAAAAGAAATGAAAAAAATATCTAAAGATGGTAAGAGAATTGTAAGACACGAACTTACCAAAGAAGAAGCCCTTGAGATGTTTAAAGATGACAAATACAAATTAGACTTAATATCCCGTATGGACGAAAACGAAGTAGTAATAAGTTGCTATACTCAAGGGGACTTCACTGATTTGTGCCGTGGACCTCATGTCGATACCGTCAAAGAATTAAAATACTTCAAACTACTCAAAGTATCCGGTGCCTATTGGAAGGCTGATTCCAATAACAAAATGCTCCAGAGAATTTACGGTATCTGTTTTCGCAGTGAAGAAGATTTAAATAATCATCTAAAAGAGTTAGAAGATCAAAAAAATAGAGACCATCGCAAAATAGGAAAAGAACTAGATATCTTTTTCATGAACGATCTAGTAGGTAAAGGTCTTCCTATGTATTTGCCAAATGGATATATTATTTGGGAACAGTTAGAAAACTATATCAAAATGAAAGAACGAAAATTAGGCTATCAGCACGTTTTGACTCCTCCTTTAGGAAATGTTGAACTATATAAGACATCAGGCCACTGGGAACATTACCAAGAAAATATGTTTCCCAAGATGGAAGTTGAAGGTGAAGAGTTTGTCCTAAGACCAATGAACTGTCCACATCATATGATGATTTATGCTAATTCCATTCATTCGTATAGAGATCTTCCAATTCGTATTGGTGAAATTGCAAGAGACTGTCGTTTTGAAGCATCAGGAGCCCTAAAAGGAATTGAAAGAACAAGATCATTTTGTCAGAACGATGCTCATCTTTTTGTAACGCCAGAACAAATTGAAAGTGAATTCTCTAGCGTCGTAAATCTTATCCTAGAATCTTATAGAGAACTAAATATCACTAATTACCACTTTGAATTGTCTCTAAGAGACCCCGAAGATAAAGTAAAATACCATAAGGATGATAAGATGTGGGATATGGCTGAAGATACTCTTCGAAGAGTATTAAATAATTTAGGTATTTCCTACGTTGAAAAAATAGGTGAAGCGGCCTTTTATGGTCCAAAGTTAGATGTTCAAGTAAAACCCGCTGTCGGAAATGAAATCACGATATCTACCTGTCAACTAGATTTCTGTCTTCCTGCTAAATTTAATCTCACTTACGTCGATAAAGATGGCTCGAAGAAGACACCGGTGGTTCTACATAGAGCGGTCTTTGGCTCTATAGATCGATTTATCGCTTACTATCTCGAAGAGACCAAGGGAGCATTACCACTTTGGTTATCCCCAGTTCAGATAAATATTATCCCCGTAAACAACGATTATCACTTAGATTATGCCAATGAAATACTTAATAAATTACGAGAAAATGATATTCGTACTGAACTCGATATGCGAGAAGAAAAACTAGGTTACAAAATAAGAGAGGCTCAAACGAGAAAAATACCATATACTCTCGTTCTTGGAAATAACGAGCGCGATAATAATACTGTCACATATAGAAAGTATGGAGAAGAAAGTACCACTACTATTGAGACAGATAAATTTATTGAAATGATAAATAATCAAATAAAAGAATATAAATAAAAAATTAATATTTAGATATTTTGCATTTTATCATATCGTTTACTATAATATTAATGGAGGGACTATGGAAGATAAAGCACTTGAAATATTAAACAAATTTAGCCAATCTGGTTATGAAGCATACATCGTTGGTGGTTATGTCAGAGATTATCTTTTAAATCGCAAAACAAATGATATCGATATTTGTTCTTCAGCCACTCCTAAAGAAATACTAGAAATATTTGATAACGTAATTGTTTCCAATATGCAGTATGGTTCTGTCGTTATTATCTATAAAGGATATAAGTTCGATGTTACCACTTTTCGCAAGGAAATAAAGTACGAAAATAATCGCAAACCCGTCAAGATAAAGTACATCAAAGATATTAAGAAAGATCTTCTACGAAGAGATTTTACTATAAATACCTTATGTATGAATGAAAAAAAAGAAATCGTAGATATTCTAGGTGTTCGTGAAGACTTAGAAAAAAAGATTCTCCGGACAGTAGGTAATCCCAGATACCGTATAAAAGAAGATTCCCTTCGAATACTAAGATGTATAAGATTTGCAACGCTCTTAGATTTTGAAATAGAACCTAAAACTAAGCATTTCTTATCCAAATACGGCTATCTATTAAAAGGACTATCATCGACTCGTAAGAAAGAAGAGTTAGACTGTATTTTCTCATCTACCAATAATGAGAAAGGAAAGAAACTACTAATTGAGTTAAAATTAACTGATGTACTGGGATTAGAAAAATTAAATGACATAAATTTATGTACTGACTTAATAGGTATCTGGTGTCAACTTGAAGTAGATGATCTCTATCCTTTTACTAAAGTTGAAAAAGATCAGATGCAAGAATTAAGAGAATTATTAAGTTATAAAGAATTAGACGATTATCTTTTATTCAAATATGGATTATATCTATGTACAGTCTACTGTGATATCAAAGGACTATCTAAACATAAATTAAATACCATGTATCATAGCCTTAAGATACAGTCGACTAAAGATATTAACTTTTCTGGTGATGATATTGCCAAAGTACTTGGTAGAGAACCAGGAAAATACATCAAAGATATCATGGAAGATATTGAAAAAAGTATTCTAAATGGAATATTAGAAAATAATAATGAGAATATTAAGGGATATATAATCGAAAAATACAAAGAAAAATAAGCAGGAAGGAGATTTAAAATAACATGAAGTACGATTTTATAAACCAAAGATTTATCTCATTAGCACTTCACCGAAAAGTATCATTTTTTCTTACGAGAGAACCTATCAAAGCAACATTCTATAAAAAATTAAATACTAAAACAGAAGATTCTCTTCATAAAGAAAGAGAAGACTTTGTCGAAAGATCACATGCTTCAATAAAAAAGAGAAAGAGATAATTAAAAGTAAAATTCTTTTTCTTTTTTCATTATCCTTCCGTGCCTATAGTCACTCCAGGTTTTTTGAAGCCTCTAGGTCTTCAAAAAGAAATTTAGAGCCTAGAGGTCTCTAAATTTAAGTGTTTTTTTCCCTCTTGCATAATTATAGGAAGTCTGCTATAATAAGAATGTAAGAAAAATATAGAAAAGAGGTGACCCTTCCATGAA